>NZ_JBSXNR010000068.1:0-230603 GCF_056857735.1 Flagellimonas sp. L-11 | reverse complement strand
GAATTCTGGAACACGTTCACAGGCTCGTTCGATCAGGGTACTACTTTTTTTTCATAATTTGCTAAATATTAGTTTTATACATCTTAAAGGTAGTGATTGGAGATTTAGATAACTCCTGAAGCTACCTTTAGGTTTAGTTCAACAATAAACAACGAACTTACCGAAGCGGAAAATAAGATCTGGCACTCCCATCCTGTTTGGTTTTTGGACGGCAATCCAATTGTTGGGTACAGCATCCAAAAAAAAGGAATAAGATCTATGTTTTGGAGCGGTGCGGATTTTAAAGAAGACCACTTAAATGTAAAAGGAAAAAAATTTAAAGACGCCTCCATTTTTTATACCAGTGTACTTGAAGTTGCAACTTCGGATTTGACACGGTGGCTTAAAAAATCACTAGAAATACAATGGGACTATATAAATATTGTAAAAAGAAAAGGGCGCTTAGAAAAACTCAGATAAAATGAAAACCACTCCCGAACACAATAAACGAATGGCGAATATGACCTTTGCATCGGTATATCCACATTATGTTGCAAAAATTGGGAAAAAAGGTCGGACAAAAGAAGAATTACATCAAGTTATAACATGGCTAACAGGTTTTGACAACAAAAAAATAAAGGCCCTTATTGACCGGCGAGCAACGTTTGAAACCTTTTTTAAAGAAGCCACATTGAACCCCAATGCTAGCCTGATAAAAGGAGTCATTTGCGGGTACAGGATTGAAGAAATTGAAAACCCATTGACCCAACAAGTCCGGTATCTCGACAAATTGGTGGATGAGCTGGCAAAAGGCAAAAAAATGGAAAAGATTCTAAGAAATGGCTGAGCCATTTCACGGTCGGTGCAAAATTGACCTATGAAGGAGGCTTAGATGTATTTTTTCAATACTTAACATTTGGAAAAAATGAGGGTGGCTAAAAAGTGCCTATTGGGATGCGCCATTCTGAATTCGAGCCTGATGCAGGTCCATTTCAGGTTGACGAAAACCTACCTTTTAAACACCCTCTATGCTACACTACTACTGCTGGGCCATTTCTAAGTTAATGGTGATTTTCACCTCATCGCCCAAAGTTGGCGTGTCGTCGCCAACACCAAACTCCAATCGGTTAACGGTGCCAGTTAGTTTGAGTCCTGCCTTCAATTTTTGGCTTCGCTGGTCGGTAATTATCCCGTTCACTTTTCCCTCCAAGCTTACCGGTTTGGTAACACCGTGCATACTCAGGTCACCGGTCAGTTTAAAGGTATTGTCCCCCGTTTTTTCAAAATTGGTGCTTTTAAAGGTAATGGAAGGATACCTTTCTGCATCAAAAAAATCAGCACTTCTTAAGTGGTCGTCCCGTCTTTCGTTATCCGTATCAATACTGGTTGTTTTAATATCAACGGTAAATTCAGCCTCGTCAAAGGTGTCGGTTGCGGTCGCTGTGATGTCAAAATCACTAAAATGTCCTTCTATTTCCGATATCATTAAATGGGTAATGCCAAAACCTACCTTGGAGTGCGCTCCATCCGATTTCCATGTAGATTGCGCAGCTACCATCAAAGAGGTTAAGAATGCGAGTGCTAGAAATGTCTTCTTCATTGTTGAGTGATTTAAGTGTTAGTGATATTGTTTTTTAAACTTATGAGCCATCACTTTTGACAATGGCCCGGTCTAAATATGGACCATCAGCATGTAAATTATAAATATTTTCCGTGAACGACACAGGTTAACCCTCAATCAACCAATTAATTACGAATGGCAAGAAGTAAAATGTCGTTTAGGGGGTAAATTTGGTTGTTGGTAAAACTGCTTTTCATTTACAACAGTTTTATGTATAGTTTTGGCACTAATTAATTATTGTGTATTGATTTCTAAAAAAGAACTTCTTTTTCAAATAGTGCTCCACATACTAGTGCTCCTGTTTTTTTCTTTTGAAAGACATACAGGAAGCATAGTCGTGCACCGGGCTATATTCCTTCTATTTTATGCCGTTGCCACAGTAGCGATCACGTACTACCTCATGCCCAAATTTTTGTACAAAAAAAAATATTGGCAATTCTTTTTGGGGGCCGGCATGGTCGTGGCGATAATAATTACCATAGAAGAAACAGTTTTGGAACCTCTTATATTCCCCAATACAAAAAGGGCGGAAACTTTCCCCGGAATTTATATCTCCCTTTTAGGGGTCTTGCCCGTAATGTTCATACTTTCTGGTTGTAAATTTGGATGGGATGCCCTAAAAAAACAGGCTCAGATAGATGAACTCGAGACAACCATACAAGAAAGCGAGCTGCAATTCTTGCGAAGTCAGATAAACCCCCATTTTTTGTTCAATAATTTGAACAACCTTTATTCCTATGCCCTGCAGGAATCACCAAAGACTCCAGAGATCATTCTTGAAATGAGCGGGGTACTGCGGTACATGTTGTACGAATCCAAGGAACAGTTTGTACCTTTAAAAAAGGAATTGGAGCAATTGGGCAACTTTATCCGGTTGTATAAACTACAGATAGAGGATAGGGGTGAGGTTCAGTTTGATGTGGACAAGATTGAAGGAGAGTACAAGATCGCACCTTTAATTTTGATTGTATTTATTGAAAATGCTTTCAAGCACAGTCAGTCCGGACAATCTTCCGATATCGAAATAGATATATCCGTAAAGTTGAACAATGCTACATTGGAGTTTAGTTGCAAGAACAATTATGAGCCCGGGTTTAGCCTGGACAGTGTTGCAAAGGGAATAGGATTAAAGAACGTACGAAAACGCCTTGAACTATTGTACCCTAAAAAACATGTTCTAAAAATAGAAGAGGCCGACAATTCCTATAATGTGTACCTAAGATTGGAATTGGAAAAAGTATAGGTTATGAGGTGTATTATTGTTGAAGACCAACCGCCTGCACAGCGAATTTTAAGAAAATTTATCCAAGATGTACCCACCTTGGAGTTGGTAGATGTATTTTCCGATGGGTTGAAGGCGATGGAATTCTTGAATACCGAATCGGTGGATTTGATGTTTTTGGACATCCACTTGCCCAAAATCAACGGATTGGATTTCTTAAAAAGTATTCCAGACCCGCCACAGGTTATCCTGACCACTGCTTTTTCCGAATACGCCCTTGAAGGATACGACCTGAATGTTGTGGATTACCTCCTAAAACCATTTTCTTTCCAGCGCTTTTTGCAGGCCATAAACAAAGTAAACGCCAAGCAAGAGCATATCATATCAAAAAACGATACTGCTCCCCTTGCGGAAATCTACGTAAAATCCAGCCACGAACATATCAAGGTATTGATAAAGGACATCTATACGATCACTTCAGATTCCGATTATACCGAAATCCACTTTCAGGAAAAGAAAATATTGTCCAATGAGTCCCTACGGCACTGGGTGGAGGTATTGGCCAGCAGCCAATTTCATCAAATACACAAATCCTATATCATCAACACCCAAAAGATCGACAGGATCTCGGGCAATTTGGTACTGTTGACCAATGGCGCCAAAATACCTATGGGGAGGGCTTACAAAGACAATTTCTTAAAAAGCGTATTGCAATAAAAAAGGCCCCGGAACAATTTTCGGGGCCTTTTCGTTTTTATTCAATCGGTTCTACTTTGCAAAGTAGATATAGATGGCAATTACAATAAAAGCGATAAACCCACTTGCCAGTTTTACATGTTTCCAAGGCTCTATGGATACCTGTTTGGTGTACTCCAGTTGGAAAGGTTCCTTTCTTGGATAGAATTTTCCAATAATCAGCATAATGATAATGTTGGAAACAAACAATATGGCCATTACATGAAGATAATGCGGATATGCCCCAGCTTCTACCATATTTAGTTCAGCAGGGTCGGTAATACCATTTGCCTTGGCTTCGGCAAGGGCTTTGGCCACCATTTTTGGGCCAACGATAAATTGGCTGATGATATAAAGAACAGACCCTGAAAGAATACCGATTTTGGCTGCAATGGCAGGAACCCTTTTTGTTAGATACCCAACTACAATAATCGTGAAAATCGGGATACTGTAAATTCCGTTGATTTCTTGTAGGTAGTTGAACAAACTGCCCGCATTGGCAATGAGCGGGGCAATGAACATGGCGGCCAATGCCAAACATACGCCAAACACCTTACCGTATTTTACCACGATCATCTCCGAGGCATTTTTATTGATGTGCTGTTTGTAGATATCTATCCCGAACAAGGTAACCGAACTGTTGAGCACACTATTAAAAGAACTCAGGATAGCACCGAAGAGAACCGCGGCAAAAAAGCCCATCAACGGTTTTGGGAGCACGGCCCTTACCAATTCCGGATAAGCAAGGTCGCTGCTTGCAAGCCCTCCTTCAAAATAGTAATAGGCAATCATGCCAGGCAATACCAGAATGATTGGTCCCAAAATCTTTAAGAATGCCGCCAATAAAAGCCCTTTTTGCCCTTCTGCCAAGTTTTTAGCGCCTAAACCACGCTGAATGATCTGTTGATTGGTCCCCCAATAAAAAAGCTGGACCAGCATCATTCCGGTAAAAATGGTGGCAAAGGGGACTTCTTGTCCAGGGTTTCCTGTAGAATCGAAACGTTCGGGATTGGCGGCCATTAAGGTTTCCAGCCCTCCCAAAATACTTCCATCGCCTATCGCCATCAATCCAAAAACAGGAATCAGTATTCCACCGATTATTAGTCCGACCGCGTTGATACTATCCGAAACGGCAACCGCCTTCAATCCACCAAAAACGGCATAAATAGACCCTATGATACCAATTCCCCAGATACAAATTACCAAGGCGGTGGAATCCGAGACCCCAAGTAATCCAGGAACATCGAACATGCCGCTAATGGCCACCGACCCAGAATATAGGATTACCGGAAGCAACACCACCACATACCCCGTTAGGAACAATCCAGAGGTTATGGTTTTTGTAGTGACATCAAACCGTTTGGCCAAGAATTGGGGCACCGTGGTCAATCCGCCTTTTAAATAGCGTGGCAGCAAAAATAATGCTGTGACCACAATGGCCAGGGCGGCCAAGGTTTCCCAGGCCATTACCGAAAGCCCGTCTTTATAGGCGCTCCCATTAAGGCCCACTATTTGTTCGGTGGACAGATTGGTCAATAACAGGGACCCGGCTATGACCCCTGCGGTAAGACTCCTGCCTCCCAAAAAGTAGCCATCGGAAGATGATTCATCTGTTTTTCTAACGGACCACCATGATATTATCCCCACCAAAAGCGTGAACCCTAAAAACGAAATAAGTGCCATAAAATAAAGTTTGATGTTTCGGCCTTAGGCCAAAACGGTTTGTTTAGTCGGTTGTTTGATCAAATATATTGGTTGATAATATTTTCGAACAATTCTTGCTTACCGCTGATCTTTTTGATGTCCTGATGGGTTGTTGCATGTGCATAAAGATCTTCCAAAGAAAGCTTACCTTCCTCGAATGCCTTCCCAGAGCCGGTATCAAAAGATGCGTAGCGATTTTTTCTCAAGCTAAGATAATTGGAATTTTCCAAAATGGCGTTGGCCGCCAGTAATGCCCTGGCAAATGCATCCATTCCCCCAATGTGCGCATAGAAAATGTCTTCCAGGTCGGTGGAGTTTCTTCTAAGTTTGGCATCAAAGTTAATGCCTCCACCCTGGAAACCTCCTGCTTGCAGGATCACCAACATAGCTTGGGCCAGCTCGTAAACATCAACAGGGAACTGGTCGGTGTCCCAACCGTTTTGGTAATCGCCTCTGTTGGCATCAATGCTTCCCAAAAGATTGTTGTCCGCTGCCACTTGCAGTTCATGCTCAAAGGTATGTTGTGCCAAAGTAGCGTGGTTTACCTCAATATTGAGTTTAAAGTCGTCCAACAAATCGTATTTGGTAAGGAAACCGATAACAGTGGCCGAATCAAAGTCGTATTGGTGCTTTGTGGGTTCCATGGGTTTGGGTTCGATGAAGAACGTTCCCTTGTACCCTTGTTTGCGTGCGTAGTCCTTGGCCATATGCAGGAAGCGTGCCATATGGTCCTGTTCGCGGCCCATATCGGTGTTGAGCAATGACATGTACCCCTCGCGTCCACCCCAGAACACATAGTTTTCCCCTCCAAGTTTGATGGTTGCATCGAGCGCATTTTTCACTTGGGCCCCTGCAGTGGCTACCACATCAAAATCGGGGTTGGTAGCGGCTCCGTTCATGTAGCGTGGATGGCTGAAACAGTTTGCCGTTCCCCAGAGCAATTTAACTCCGGATTCCTTCATCTTTTCTTGGGCATAATCCGTTATGACATCCAACCTTTTTTCCGATTCGGCCAAGGTACTGCCCTCATCGATCAGGTCAATATCGTGGAAACAGTAATAGGGCGCACCAATTTTTGTAATGAACTCGAAGGCTGCATCCATTTTGTCCTTGGCCTGCTGAACGGGGTCTGTATTGGTCAACCACGGGAAATTTTTGGTGGGTGCCCCAAAGGGGTCGCTGCCCGTGTCGTTAAAAGTATGCCAGTAGGCGATGGCAAATTTGAAATGTTCTTTCATGGTTTTGCCGCCTACCATCTTATTTTCATCATAATATTTAAAAGCCAAAGGGTTGTCCGATTCCTTCCCCTCGAATGCAATTTTTCCAATGCCTTTAAAAAATTCTTTGTCTCCTTTTGTGATCATAATTGTTTTGTTCGGTTAATCAATATATTCATTTAGGGCCCTTTTCCAGATTTCATAGGCCTGTTTGTATTCGTTCAGTTTTTGGTTGTCGGGTTCATAGGTCAATTGGATAGCGTCTGATGCAGTGGCCTCTCCAATGCTTGCGAAATCTCCAAAGGCATAGGCTGCTGCCCTTGCAGCTCCTACGGCACCAGTGGTTTCCACAATATCAATCCGGCTCTTTGTGAGTGTAGAAATGGTTTTGGAAAATATTCCTGCCCTAAAAAGGTTATCATTACCAGCTTTTATGGATTGAATATCAACGCCGTCGTTTTGTAATATTTCCATGCCATACACAAACGCAAATGCAATGCCTTCGAGCGCTGCCCGGAATAAATGGGGCGTTTTATGGATGTTGAAATTGAGGTTAAGGATGCGTGAGCCTTTTCTACAATTTTCCAGCATGCGTTCCGCGCCGTTCCCAAAGGGAAGAATGCAAAGGCCGTTGGAACCGATCGGGATGGTTTCGGCCTGTTGGTTCATATCATTGTAAGAAAGTTCGTGGGTCAGTTCGTTTTTGATCCAACTGTACTGGATTCCTGTACCGTTGATGCACAATAATTTTCCTATTCGCGTTTTTTGAGCTGTATGGTTGGTGTGCGCGAAACTGTTGATTCTTGTATGCTCCCGCGTATTTTCTTGCCCAGATATTGCATATACAACTCCGGAAGTTCCCCCGGTGGCCGCAATTTGCCCTGGCTCCATTACATTAAGGGAAAGGGCATTGTTGGGTTGGTCCCCGGCCCTGTACATTATAGGAATGCCTTCGGGCAGGCCACTGTCCATAGCTCCTTGCTTGCTCACATAACCTTGTTCTGAAAACGAGGGGTGAATTTTGGAAACAAGCTTAGGGTCTATTTCTGCCGCTTCCAAAAGCCAATCGGCAAGGTCGTTCTTTTTAAAGTCCCACATTATCCCTTCGGAAAGTCCCGAGGGGGTGGTAACGCACTCCCCGGATAACCGTAAGGCAATAAAATCGCCAGGAAGCATAAACTTATGGATTTTTTGGTATGTATCGGGTTCGTTATCCTTGACCCATTTTAGCTTGGATAGTGTAAAATTACCGGGGGAATTGAGCAAATGACCTACACATTTTTCCTTCCCAACCTTTTGGAACAAATTTTCCCCTGTTGCTACAGCCCTGCTATCACACCAAATAATGGAAGGCCTCAAGGGATTGAGGGCTTTGTCCACCACTACAAGTCCGTGCATTTGGTAGGAAATGCCTATTCCCTTTATATTGTTTTTATCGACATTATTTTCCGAAAGTAATTTTTTGGTAGCGATACACAGGTTTTTCCACCAAACCTCCGGATCTTGCTCTGCCCAACCTGGATTGATCGAGGCCATGGACATTTCTCTCTCAGGATATTGGGCCATACTTACAAAACTCCCATCGTCAGCACTGATCAAAGCAGCTTTTATGGAAGAACTACCAATATCAAAACCTATCCAATACATATAACAAGATTAAAATGGCAATGAAAATAGCTAATTATTATGAAGTGTGCCTTATTGTTTCAATAATTCAACATATAAATCAATAATCGTTTGCTAACCATAATTTAAATGGCCTTGATTCCGCAAGAATTGCAATTGGCGGCAAAATGGAGAAGTGTACAGGGTAAGATTATGACTTGTTTTAATGGTGTTATGCATTTTTTTGGTCACTATAAGGGATTGTAATCCATAAAAGAAAGCGAGGATTTCCAATTTGATCTCGGTTATATGGAATTGGCGGCGAACAATATTCTTAATTAAATTAAGGTGTCCCGCCAAAAGTGTGGATTTTATTTTTGGGTTGCTCAAAAACTTAAGGTTTTTCCTAAAATGGTTACCTTAGGGGAGTGTATTTTAATTCTATGGAAGAAGAGCTTTTAGCAACATTCAACAGCCATTTTGAACAACCCCTTATTGATGAGATTCTTGAAGTGGGGACATTAAAGGAAGTCCCGGCAGGCGAAACCATAATGGATATCGGACAATACATAAGAAGCATACCCTTGCTGTTGTCCGGAGCCATAAAAGTGCTCAGGGAAGATGATGAAGGGGATGAATTGCTCCTATATTATCTGGAACAAGGCGAAACCTGTTCCGTAACCATGGCATGTTGCATGGGGCAAACCAAAAGTGAGATCAGGGCCATAACCGAAACCGAAACCAAAATGATAATGGTTCCCGTTCAGAAAATGGAAGAGTGGATGGGCAAGTACAAAGGGTGGAGAAACTATGTCTTTGAAAGCTATCACAACCGTTTGAACGAGTTATTGCAGACCGTGGACAGTATAGCGTTCAAAAATTTAGACCAAAGATTGGTGGACTACCTCCAAAAGAAAGTCGAGGTAACCAACGACAACCGCATTCGAAACACACACCAAGAAATTGCCTATGATCTTCACACCTCAAGGGTTGTGGTTTCCAGATTATTGAAAAAATTGGAAAAAATGAAGAAACTGGTGCTTCATCGAAGTTATATCCAAATTGTGGATCTATAAGTGTATACTTTGTTACATTGGTTCTTCTTGGGCCACCCTATTTTTGTATAAAACCTATCACATGATCAAACGGTACTTGCCATTTTTATCCTGGATGGCCACATACAACAAATCATTGCTCCGAGGAGACCTGGTCGCGGGCCTTACCGTAGGAATCATGTTGGTACCACAAGGAATGGCCTATGCGATGATTGCAGGAATACCTCCAATCTATGGGCTATATGCTGCATTGGTGCCTCCATTGGTATATGCTCTTATGGGAACATCAAGGCAATTGGGCGTAGGGCCTGTGGCCATGGATTCATTATTGGTCGCGGCAGGGGTTGGTGCATTGCAACTGGTAAACACGGAGGAATATATTTCCACCGTACTTTTTTTGACCCTGCTCATAGGGGGAATACAGCTTCTTTTGGGTATTTTGAGAATGGGGTTTTTTGTAAATTTTTTGTCCAAACCTGTCATTAGTGGGTTTACATCTGCTGCTGCCATATTGATAGGCTTGGGACAATTGAAACACATATTGGGGGCAAACTTTGCACAGTCCAGTAAAATTCATGAACTGTTGGCCAATATTATAGGAAGTTTGGACAAGGTAGACCTACTGACCCTCGGACTAGGCACAATCTCCATATTTTTAATGTTTTTACTGAAAAGCATCAACAAAAAACTGCCCGCCCCCTTGTTGATCGTGGTGCTCGGCATCTTGGCAGTAGTGGTTTTTAATTTGGAAACAAAGGGGCTTTATATTGTGGGCGATATTCCAGAGGGCCTTCCCGATTTTCAGCTTCCACAATTCCAATGGGACAAAATGGGACAGCTTATGCCCATTGCCATAACAGTGGCGCTTTTTGGGTTTATGGAATCCGTTTCCATAGCAAAGACAGTTGAGGAAAAACACCCGGAATACGAACTGGATGCCGACCAAGAGCTGCGAGCTTTGGGCCTTTCCAATATTTTGGGATCTTTCTTTCAGTCTTTTTCCGTGTCAGGCAGTTTTTCAAGGACCGCGGTCAATGATCAGGCTGGGGCAAAAACAGGGATGTCACTCATCTTTAGCACACTTATTATAGCGGGCGTACTGCTCTTCCTCACTCCATTGTTCTACAAATTGCCCGCCGTGGTCTTGGGTGCCATCATCATAGTTTCGGTGGTTGGCCTTATAGATATAAAATACCCCTTGGTATTGTGGAAGAACAGAAAAGACGAGTTTTTCCTGTTGACGGCCACTTTTTTGATGACCCTTTTTATTGGATTGATGGAGGGAATCCTTTTAGGGGTATTGCTCTCCCTGATGTTGCTTGTATATAGGATATCCAAACCGCACATGGCCGTTTTGGGAAAAGTCAGGGGAACCCACTATTACAAGAACATTGACCGTTTCTCGGAAGATGTGGAAGTGGATGCAGATAAATTGGTCATAAGGTTCGATGCCCAATTGTATTTTGGCAACAAAGATTATTTCAAAAAACAACTCTATCGACAAATCAAGAAGAAAGGCCCGGTCCTCAAGTACATCATCCTAAATGCGGAGCCCATAAATTATATAGACAGCAGTGCTGCGAGCATGTTGGAACGGATTATACTCGACTTACGAAAAAAAGGCATCCATTTTTTTATAGCAGCCGCCATAGGCCCCACAAGGGATATTCTATACAGCAGTGGTATTGTGGACATTCTTGGTGAAGAAAACCTGTTTGTCCAGACTTTTGACGCCGTGGACTGCTGTACCGAACAAAAAGAGCGAAGCCTTATGCAAAAAAAAGTGTCCTTACAGTCCAAGACAAAGAGTTTGTAACTTTGGTAACTGAAAAGCACAAGAGACAAATTTATTTTTGGTAAAAACCATAAGAAATGAAAATTGAACAGATTTACACAGGATGCCTTGCACAAGGCGCTTACTATATAGAAAGTGAAGGCGAAGCCGCCATTATAGACCCTCTAAGGGAAGTGCAGCCCTACATAAAAAAGGCCAAAGAAGATGGAGCCACCATCAAGTACATTTTTGAGACCCATTTTCATGCAGATTTTGTGAGCGGACACGTAACCCTATCGAAGGGGACAGGTGCGCCCGTCATCTATGGGCCTACGGCCAAACCCTCTTTTGATGCGATTATCGCTAAAGATGGGCAAGAGTTTAAGTTGGGGAAAATTACCATAACAGCCATGCACACCCCTGGCCATACCATGGAAAGTACCACCTATTTGTTGAAGGATGAAAATGGAAAGGACCATGCCATTTTCAGCGGTGACACCTTGTTCCTGGGAGATGTGGGAAGGCCTGACCTTGCCCAAAAAGCGGCCCATATGACACAGGAGGAGTTGGCCGGTACTTTGTTCGACAGTCTTCGCAACAAGATTATGCCATTGGCCGATGACGTGATTGTTTACCCTGCGCACGGAGCAGGTTCCGCCTGTGGAAAAAATATGATGAAAGAAACCGTGGACACCTTGGGCAATCAGAAAAAAATGAACTACGCTCTGAGAGCCGATATGACGAGAGACGAATTTATCGAAGAGGTAACCGAAGGGCTTTTGCCTCCACCGCAATACTTTCCGTTGAACGTGAAAATGAACAAAGAAGGTTATGAGGATATCGACAAAATATTGGAAAGGGGAACCCAAGCTCTATCTCCAGAGGCTTTTGAAGCTGCCGCCAACGAAACAGGCGCTGTTGTTCTAGATGTACGCCATCAAGATGAATTTGCAAAAGGCCATGTGCCCCGCTCCATATTCATTGGATTGGACGGAAGTTTTGCGCCTTGGGTCGGTGCCCTTGTTGCCGATGTAAAACAGCCTATTCTGCTCGTAACCCCCGAAGGACGCGAAGAAGAAACCATTACCAGATTGTCAAGGGTAGGTTTTGACCATACCCTGGGTTACCTGAAAGGAGGAATTGATGCATGGAAAAACGCAGGAAAAGAAATTGATACCGTGAACAGCGTTAATGCCGAAGAGCTAAAAACATTAATTGATAAAGGCGTGCCCGTTTATGATGTTAGAAAAGAATCTGAATTTAAAGCAGAGCACGTGGAAGATGCCCATTTAACCCCTTTGGACTTTATCAACGATCATATGTCGGAATTTCCAGAACAAGAAACCTTCTATGTCCATTGTGCAGGAGGTTACAGGAGCATGATTGCTTCTTCTATCCTAAAAAGCAGGGGGATTCATAACCTAGTTGACGTAGCAGGTGGTTTTGCCGACATAAAAAACGCAGGAATTCCTGTTACGGATTACGTATGTCCCACTACTTTGAAGTAAGGTGGGGATAACTTCTTAAAAAAGCATTAAAGTTGTTTTTGTGTAACTATCGTTACTGACCCTCATAGGTAGGCCGAGGTATTTTAGCCCCTTAAAACAAAGATAGATACTATGTCAATATTTAGCTTTTTGTTCAAAGAACAAAACCTCCCTGATGAAATCAATATTTTGGATAGGGAGGAATATAAAACCGCCATTTCCAAAAGTAAGGTCCAATTGGTGGATGTCAGAACCAAGGGAGAGTTTCTATCGGGCCATATAAAAGGAGCCAGGAACATCGATTTTTTTCAAGGAGCTGCATTTGATGCCGCTTTTTCAAAATTGAAAAAGGATGCTCCCGTGTACATTTATTGCCAATCCGGAAATAGAAGTCAAAAAGCAGCAAAAAAGCTGGTGGGTTTGGGTTTCACCAAGGTTTACGATTTAAGGGGCGGATACATGGGTTGGTGCTATTGATCTGGATATAGCCAATATGAAAACAACATTCCGGGCACAAAACCCCAAATGCGGGGTAGTATCAATACCATTTCAAAGAAATTATCAGAAATAAAAGATGTGATTGTGGAGAAGGATAGCTCATCGGTCGGCTTTGAACATGAAAGCGCCGATGATGCTTCCTTAATTAAAGAAACCCTCAAATAAATGGGTTATACCACTATGCATAAGGAAAATGGTTTTGTGGAAAAAGCAAAATCTTTTGTAAGTTGTACCAATGGTAAAATATCCAAATAATGCGATTTTCTCCAATTTTCATATTAATTTTTCTGCTGTCCCTTTCTTGTAAGCAGGGCCCAAAAATATCGGATAAAAAAGTATCGCCCGAAAATCCAGATTATGCAGAAATGGGCATGTCCTATGCCCAAGAAACCCAAAAAGTTTTGGGAAAGGCATTAATGGGAACCATACAGAACAAAGGCGTAAAGGAGGCCGTTGTTTTCTGTAACGAGAAAGCCTATCCGTTGACGGATAGTATGGCCACAAAGTTTAACGCCCGAATAAAAAGGGTTTCCGATAAACCCCGAAATCCCAACAATAAGGCCAATGCCACAGAATCGGCGCATATAGAAACATTTAAGAAAGCAATTGCCTCAGGTGATTCGATCGCACCTATTTTGGATAAGGCAAACGGGGAAGTTTATTTCTACTATCCCATTGTTACCAAAGGCTTGTGCTTGAATTGTCATGGAAGCCCGGAAAAGAATATTGCTCCAGAGGTATTGACCCATTTATCGAAATTTTACCCAGAAGACAAGGCTGTCGGTTATGGACCCGATGAGGTACGGGGTATTTGGAGTATAGTTTTCGATGCTTCGAAAAACCCTGATTAGATTTTATTTTTTTGGCCTTTTGAATCCATGGACCAATTGGCCCCAAAAACCTTTGGGGATATCCTCGTCTCCCGGAAAACCCAATTCAATTTTTCCGCCACTTTCTGGAACATGGTTAGTGCGGAAAATATAATCCCAAAGACTGAGACTTATCCCATAATTCATTCCATACCGATGTCCTTCTGGTAGATTGTATGCATGGTGGTATAGGTGCATCACGGGATTGTTCAAGATATATTTTAATGGTCCGTAGGTCAATTTGATGTTCGAATGGTTGAAATGCCCAATGGCTATAGCCGCAAAATGTACAATATAGGCCTGTTCGGGTTCAAAACCACCAAGAACCATCACCCCCAATGTTTTTAAAGGCTTGTAAAGAACATTTTCCATCCAATGGAAACGCATATGGGCCGCAAAACCCATTTCTTTAACGCTATGGTGCACTTTATGGAACTCCCAAAGCACGGGATACCTGTGCAGTAACACGTGGGTAAACCACTGCACAAAATCGAGAACCACAAAAAAGACTAGCAATTGAACCCATTGTGACCAATGTGCAATATCTACAATGGTCAATGTTTTTGAAGTAATTCCCACATCGGCAAAAAATACGCCGAGTACTTTGTAAACCCCATTTATTACAATGGCAAAAATGAAAAAGTTGAAAAACATGTAAAATGTGTCCAACCAAAAATCCTTTCTAAAAATGGATTGTTCTTTGCGCCAAGGAAACAAAATCTCCAAAACCCAAACCAAAACAGAAATTAGGATCAGTCCCCAGAAATAGTTGGTGTACCAGGGGACTTCAAAAATGATTGACTTCCAAGTCCACCTGGCCGTTCCCAAAAAACCGTTGATAAAAGCATCAAAATAATCCAGCATACTTGTATTGAGTCGTTAAAAAAGCTAAAAACTGATTCAAAAACAAAAATACTTTAAAAATAGTGCATCTGTACAACCACGTTTACTGTCGAGTTTGCAATGAACCTCAACTTTTTCAACCCAATTCTTTGAAAGTCAAAAAGAAGCTGTACAAGCTGATCCAATTTTTGGTAAATTGTATAGTAAGAATCATAAACTATCAATGATGAAAAAAAACATGGGCGGGGCAGACCGCACAATTCGGATTATCTTGGCGCTTGGTGTAGGGGCACTATATTATTTTAACATGATCACAGGAACGTTAGCGTACATATTGCTGGCATTGGCTGTCATATTTGTCTTAACAAGTTTTGTTGGTTTTTGTCCTTTGTACACCCTTTTTGGAATCAATAGCTGCAAGGTCAAGGATTAAATTTTTTGGAAAGTTGAAAAAGGAGAAGTTTTAAAAAAGTATTGAAAATGCGTCATTCTGAATTCATTTCAGAATCCCATCATACCGATAAATCAATTGTTATGAGAAACTGAAACCTATCTTTTAGACCTCTTTTTGTGTTTAACATACAGGAATTTGATAAAAACCCGAAAGTTGGTTAAGGACTTTATGAGGATTATCATGTTTTGGTTACAGCACAGTATTTAATTTTGATTTAAACTTAAAACCAATACGTTGTGAAAACACTCTTTAGTATTCCATTGGTATCATGGGAGAACGGCATCTGGATGATAGGTGTGTTCGCTGTTGTGGTCGTTGTTCTGGTAATTGCAGTCTTTGCTATGATGAACAGCGATAAAAAATAAGATTTTTCCACATCTCTTTTGGCATCACAACAAACGAGCTTTTGTTTGTTGATGAGATAATTAGATTAGACTTCCACCTCTTCTTTGTAATGTGACCTAGGTCACTTTATATCTTAAAACCTAAAGGTAACTTTGGGTAAAATGATATAAAATGGCCAAAATAGTCGTCCTTGGAGCTGGTATAGCTGGTCACGTGGCCGCATCCCATCTCAGAAGAAAGCTCTCCAAAGAGCATGAAGTAGTGGTGGTATCACCCAACAGTAACTACCAATGGATTCCTTCCAACATTTGGGTGGGAATCGGGAGAATGAAACCGAAGGACATTCTGTTCCCTTTGGCTCCTTTGTATGCCAAAAAACATATCGATTACAAACAGGCAAAGGCGGTCAGCTATCATCCAGAGGGCGATACAGAAGAATCGAAGCCCTATGTGCTGGCAGAATATGTTGCCGGAGATGAAAAAGAAACCCAAGAAAAGGTAACCTACGATTACCTGATCAATGCCACTGGTCCAAAACTCAATTTTGAGGCCACCGAAGGGCTATCGCCCGGAAAAAACAAAGCCCATTCCGTTTGCACCTATACCCATGCCGATGAAGCATGGACCGCGCTGAATGATCTCATCCAACAAATGAAACAGGGAAAAAAGGCCAAAATTTTGATTGGGACCGGGCATGCGAAATCAACCTGCCAGGGTGCCGCTTTCGAATACATCCTGAACGTGGAACAAGAGCTGCGTAGGCACAAAGTGAGGGACATGGCCGAGATCACTTGGGTTTCCAACGAATACCATCTCGGGGATTTTGGCATGGACGGTATGTTGTTGAGTTATGGCAGTAATATTATGAAGTCCAGTGAAATGGTTGAAATGGTTTTCGAAGACCGTGGCATTTCATGGATTTTGGGAGCTGGCGTCCATAAAGTGGAAGATGGGGTGGCCCATTATGAAAATCTTGAAGGGGAACAAAAACAGGCATCTTTTGATTTTGCCATGTTGATCCCCTCTTTCTCAGGTCATGGGTTTAAGGCTTACAACAAAACGGGGGACGATATCACGGACAAACTCTTTAGGGGATTCATGGTCGTGGATGCCGACTACACACCCAAACCCTATGAAGAGTGGAGTGTGCAGGATTGGCCCGAAACCTATCAAAACCCCTCCTATCCCAACATTTTTGCCCCAGGAATTGCCTTTGCACCGCCGCACGGTATTTCCAAACCCAGAAAGAGCAAGAACGGTACGGATATTACACCCGCCCCTCCAAGAACGGGAATGCCATCGGGCATCACCGCAAAATTGGTGGCCGACAACATCATCGAAATGATCAAACATTCAGACAAGGGGTTGCACCATAAAGGATCCATGGGAAATATGGGTGCTGCATGCATAGCATCGGCGGGGTTCGGGATGACGAAGGGCAGTGGCATTAGCATTACCACCTATCCCATTGTTCCAGATTTTAAGAAATATCCAGATACACATGGCAGAAAATTGGGCAAAACTTTTGGCACTATTGGCCTTGCCGGACATTGGCTGAAGTTGGCCCTTCACCACGCATTCCTTTACAAAGCAAAAATGAAACCCTTTTGGTGGTTAATTCCAGAATAGACAGTTATGACACGAAGAATATCCAAATACAAACGATTTATGATGATGAACCCCATCATCCAGTTCTTTAAGTTCATCTATTTGAGCATTAAAGTTTTGATTGTGGTGGCTGGAGGTCACGGGGGAACCCGGAACGCATAACCCCCGTCCTACTTATTGAATTTGCCTCAATATGACCCATTTCTTTGGTGACAGGGGCATGTTGAGGTTCATTTTTTTTTATGGAAACAGGACATTTTTCTCGGTAACCAAGGTTACTGTGCAGGCGAATTGCCAAATTTAATTTTGCTTCAAATTAGTTAAACACATGAAACGAATAATTACATTTACCATACTCATTTGGATCCAGGGACAACTATTTGCCCAAGACCCTGTCAAGATTTCCATGGAAGAAGTATTGACAAAGGTGCAAGAGTCCAATGCCAGCATCAAGGTGTCCGAACAGGAGGCCAAAATGGCAAAATACGATTATAGGTTCTCCAATTCCATTTTTTTGCCACAGATAGCTGTGTCGCATACAGGAATGGCGACCACAAATCCTTTGATGGCTTTCGGTTCCAAACTCAACCAAGAGATTTTGACCCAGGCAGATTTTAACCCTGCCTTGTTGAACGATCCCGATCAGATCGAGAACTACGCCACCGTAGTTTCGGTGAAACAGCCCTTGATCAATTTGGATGGGTTTTATCAACGTAAAGCCGCTAAAACAACCATGGAAGCCAAAGAGCTTCAGGCCATGCGCACCCGCGATTATCTGGATTTTGAAGCCCAAAAGGCCTACGGGCAATTACAATTGGCACATAGAGCTGTGGATGTACTTCAAAAAGCCCATGAGGCTGCAAATGCCAATTTGAACATGGCACAGAACAGCTATGATCAAGGCTTGCTTCAAAAAGCGGATTTGTTGGAAGTGAAGGTACGGGTCACCGAGGTTTCCGATCAACTGAAGACAGCCAAAAGCAATGTGAAAAATGCATCGGACTATTTAGCCTTTTTAATGAACGAACAAGGAGATGTGGTCTATGAACCCTCCGAAGAATTGGTGCCTGATAATTTGGGCGAATCAGTGGACGTTTCACTGGAAAACAGGGCCGATGTAAAAGCCATGGATTTGGTGTCCGAAGCTTACAAAGCCAACATGAAGGCGGATAACATGACCTTTTTGCCAAGGCTTAATGCCTTTGCCAGCTACGAAATGTACGACGATCAAATTTTTCAGGCCGATGCCAAAGGATACATTATTGGGGCAAGTTTGAGTTGGGATGTTTTTAAAGGATCCCAACGCTTTGCCAAAGCAGGAAAGAGTAAAACAAGTTATGAAAAAGCGAAACAGGAATACGAGCAGTACGTCGCCAAAAGTACTATGGAGCTACAACGCACCAAACGGATGGTCGAGGATGCCGCGAGCAGGCTCCAGACCTCAAAATTGGCTATGGAGCAATCCGAAGAATCATTGAGAATCCGCACCAACCGGTTCAAGGAAGGTCTCGAAAAAACAACGGATCTATTGATGGCCGAAGCCACCTATGCGGAAAAACAATTGGCCTATTATCAAACCATTTTTGAATACAATCAAGCACAATCCTTATTAACATTTTTAACCAAAGAATAATTGCAACATGAAAAACACTACGATATATAAAAGCTTCACTTTAATTCTTGCATTGGGATTGACCCTTGCAGGGTGTGGGAGTGATGAAAAACAAGCCGCGACGACCTCTGAGGCGGTAAAGGTAACCGTTGCCGATGTGGATACTGGCGATAATTCCACCATTTTGGCCGGTAGTGGTCAAATAACAGCTGTAAACAGCGCCACTTTAAGCACTAGAATAATGGGCCACGTGGAATCCCTTCCTGTGAAGATAGGTCAAAAAGTAAACAAGGGAGATCTATTGATTTCCATCAACAACGTGGACTTGCGTGCCAAAAAAGCACAGGTGGAGGCATCCATTACGGAGGCAACTGTTGCCTTCAACAATGCAAAGAAGGACTATGAACGATTCCAGAATCTTTTTAACGAGAACAGTGCTTCACAAAAGGAGTTGGATGACATGACCGCCCACTACGAAATGGCCAAAGCCAGATTGGAAGCCGCAAACCAAATGAAGAACGAGGTTAACTCCCAGTTTGCTTATGCCAATATCAGGGCTCCATTTAGCGGAGTGGTGACCAATACCTACATTGACAAGGGCGATATGGCCAACCCTGGTGTTCCGTTGGTTTCCATTGAATCAGCTGGAGGAGGTTTTGAAGTAGTTGCGAAGGTTTCAGAGAATAATATTTCCGGTATAGAAGTGGGAACCAATGCTCAAATACTTGTGAAAACTTTGGATACCACGCTAACAGGTACAGTGTCCGAGTTAAGTGCATCGGCCCAAAATACGGGTGGACAATATTTGATGAAGGTTTTAATGGACAAAACGGAGGCCAAGATTTTGTCAGGTATGTATGCAACCGTTAGGCTGGAGGCGGAAAATGAGAGCAACGGAAAAAAAGTTATTACGGTTCCGTCCAAAGCCTTGGTGCATAAAGGACAGTTGACAGGCGTGTATACCTTGGGTCAGGATAATGTGGCCCTGTTGCGTTGGTTGCGACTGGGAGAGAATTTCGGAGACGAAGTGGAAGTGTTGTCGGGCTTATCCAAAGGAGATAAGTATATCGTCTCGGCCGAAGGAAAGTTGTACAACGGAGCCAAAGTAAGCATTCAATAACCCAAAAACGCTAACAATGAAAGACGGACTTGCAGGTAGAATTGCCAAAGGGTTTATCAGCTCCAAGCTAACGGTGCTCTTAATGATTGTATTTATGGTCATTGGGGTGTACAGTTCCTTCCTTATCCCAAGGGAAGAGGAGCCCCAGATAGACGTGCCCATGGCGGATATTTTTGTAGGGTATCCCGGAGCCAGTCCCACCGAGGTGGAATCCAGGATCACAAAACCGCTTGAAAAAATTATATCGAACATTAAAGGCGTAGAATACGTGTACACCACTTCCATGCAAGAGCAGGGAATGGCCATTGTGCAGTTCTACGTGGGAGAAGATATCGAACGATCTTTGGTGCGTTTGTACGATGAGATCAACAAGCACATGGACCAAATGCCGGCAGGGGTTACCATGCCCTTGGTAAAAACTCGAGCCATTGACGATGTGCCTATGCTAGCATTGACACTTTGGAGCGAGGAGTACGATGATTTTCAGTTAAGGCAGATTTCAGGAGAGCTCATCAACGAGATCGAAAAAGTAAATGGCGTTTCCATCACCAAAAAGATAGGAGGACGCAGTCCCCAGCTTCGTGTGGTGGTGGACAAGGATAAAATGGCCGAATCGGGCATAGATATGTTGGCCGTGGCCCAAATGATCAAGGCCAACAACCAGCAAATGGATGCCGGAAACTTCCTTTCCAACGATACCGAATTCCACATCAGTACAGGAAACTTTTTAAAAACCAAGGAAGACCTTGAAAACCTGATTGTAGGCACCAAACAAGGTCAACCTATCTATCTAAAACAGATATCAAAGGTATTGGATGGTCCAGAACTGCCTAAAAACTATGTTTCCCTTGGATTTGGGGCTGCAAGTGAAAAGGCAGAGACCTATAAATCAGAATATCCTGCGGTAACCATATCCATTGCCAAGCGCAAAGGTGCGGATGCCATGAAGATTGCCGATGTGGTCTTGGAGAAAGTGGATCATTTAAAAACAACCCTGATTCCAGATGAGGTAAAGGTTGAGGTAACCCGGAACTATGGACAGACTGCATCGCAAAAAGTATCGGAATTGTTGATGCACTTGATCGGCGCCATCATTGCCGTGACCTTTGTGGTCATGTTGGCCATGGGATGGCGAGGCGGACTTGTGGTGTTCCTATCGGTGCCCATTACCTTCGCATTGACCTTGCTCAGCTATTATATGCTGGATTACACCTTGAACCGAATTACCTTGTTTGCCTTGGTGTTTGTAACAGGTATTGTAGTGGACGACTCCATTATTATTGCGGAGAACATGCACCGTCACTTTAAAATGAAACGATTGCCGTTCAAGGATGCGGCCATTTATGCCATCAATGAGGTAGGGAACCCGACCATTTTGGCCACGTTTACGGTAATTGCATCCGTATTGCCCATGGCCTTTGTATCTGGGTTGATGGGGCCTTATATGTCACCCATGCCCATTGGAGCTTCCATTGCGATGTTGCTATCATTGTTCGTGGCATTGACGATAACCCCGTATTTGGGCTACATCTTCCTGAGGGAGAAAGACAAAAAGAAGAAAAAGGAAAAAGCCCCCGTTGAAATACAGGACACCTTCATTTACAAAGCTTACTCTCGATTTGAAAGCCCTTTGATAGAGAGCAGGAAAAAAAGATGGCTGTTCTTGGGGATTACCTTCTTCTTGCTGCTTGCCTCCATTGGAATGTTCTTTACCAAATCGGTAGCCGTAAAAATGCTTCCTTTTGATAACAAGAACGAGTTCCAAGTAGTGATAGACCTTCCCGAAGGAACGACCTTGGAAAGAACGTCGGCTGTAACCAAGGAAATTGGAGCATATCTTTCCACTCGTCCGGAAGTGGTCAACTATCAAACCTACGTTGGGACATCTGCCCCAATCACATTTAATGGTTTGGTAAGACATTACGACCTTCGTGGTGGTAGCAATATGGCCGATATTCAGGTGAATCTTGTTGATAAGCACGATAGAAGCGAACAGAGCCACGATATTGCCAAATTGCTCAGACCAAGAATACAGGAATTGGGCAAAAAATACGATGCGAACATCAAAATTGTTGAGGTGCCGCCTGGACCTCCTGTGCTCTCCACCATTGTGGCCGAAGTGTACGGCCCCGATTATGATAAACAGATTGCATTGGCCGAAAAGGTAAAAGGTATTTTGAACAATACCACCGATGTTGTGGATGTGGATTGGATGGTCGAGGATGATCAAGTCGAGTACGATTTTGTAATCGACAAAGAGAAAGCGATGCTTTATGGCATTACTCCGCAACAAATTGTACAGGTGATGGGTATGGCTTTTCGTGAACAGCCCGTATCGCATATCTACCGTGAAGATGCCTTTGATCAAATTGGGATTGTGCTTTCCATTAGTGAGAAGGATAAATCCAGTTTGGCTGAAATCAAACAGTTAAAGATAACATCACAGCAGGGCAATATGGTTTCCGTTGGGGATTTGGTTCAGGTAAAAGAAGGGATCAAGGCCAAGAGCATCTACCGGAAAAACCAAAAAAGGGTCGTGTATGTAATGTCGGATATGGCAGGGGAATTGGAAAGCCCCGTGTACGCCATTTTGGGGATGACGGACAAGTTGAACCAATTGGAGCTTCCGCAGGGATACTCCATCAACGAACTCTATATGGAACAACCCCAGTTTGAAGATGATTACACCGTAAAGTGGGATGGGGAATGGCAGATAACCCTTGAGGTGTTCCGCGATTTGGGAATCGCCTTTTTGGGTGTGATTGTCATTATTTATATGTTGATCGTGGGGTGGTTCCAAAACTTTAAGGCACCCATGGTGATGATGGTGGCCATACCACTTTCATTGATCGGTATTGTGCTCGGACACTGGTTGCTCGGTGCATTTTTTACAGCAACCTCCTTTATTGGTATGATTGCCCTTGCGGGAATCATGGTGCGGAACTCGGTGCTGCTGATTGATTTCGTCAATTTGAGATTGGATGACGGGGTTCCCTTGAAACAAGCAGTTATAGAAGCCGGTGCCGTTCGTACCACACCAATTTTATTGACCGCAGGGACCGTTGTTATTGGAGCCTTTGTGATTTTGTTCGACCCCATTTTCCAGGGATTGGCCATTTCACTGATGGGAGGAACCATAGTGTCCACTGTTTTGACGCTATTGGTAGTGCCATTGGTGTATTACTTGATAGAACGAAAAAATTACAAATAAGATGAAACCAACAACACTAAAATAATTTTTGGACAAAGAGTACAAGGATTCTTTTAGTCCTCAAAGGTTCCATATGACCAACGAAAAAAACATAAAAATAAGCACATGAAAATGATCATTGTTACCACGGTCGAAGAGTATGAAAAGGAAGTGTTCAAACTCTTCAAAAAGGCAGGTATAGAAAATTTTAGCGGGTCGGACATAGATGGGTACAAAAACACTCCGCCTATGTTCTACACCAATAGTTGGTTCCCCAGTGAAAAGGGGGGCGCAGCATCCAACCTGTTTTTTTCCTTCACCGAGGAAGAAAAAGTCACCGAGTTTTTCAAATTGTTGGAAGAATTCAACCAAAAAAGTGAGACCACAAACCCTATTCGGGCGGTCGAAGTACCTATTGAAAGAACTGTATAAAAATAAAATCATGAAAAATAGAATTGTAAGAGGCGTAGCGGGAACGTTTATATTGATAAGTCTGGTTTTGGCCATTTATGTAAGTCAAAATTGGCTTTGGTTTACTGCATTTGTAGGTGCTAATCTGCTTCAGTCATCCTTGACCAAATGGTGTTTGCTGGAAGATATTTTGAAGAAATTCGGAGTACAAGATTCCGATAAGAGCTGTTGTTGATATTCCATAGGTTTGATATTTAAGGCATTTTCGTGATCTTTGTCAAAAACTCACGGAAATGCTTTATCAACCTTGGCCTTGGTATGTATCAGGCCCGCTCATTGCCCTGATCATGGCTTTATTGATTCTTATGGGCAAACGTTTTGGAATGTCCTCCAACTTGGAAACTTTTTGTTCCATTGGTGGTGCAGGAAAGTTTTCGGATTACTTCAAAACAGATGTAAAATCCAAACGGTGGAACCTTTTGGTCGTCCTTGGTTCTGTTATTGGGGGATTCTTGGGCGCGCATTGGCTCTCTCCAAATCCGGCTGTGAACATATCGGATAAAACCGTTTCAAAACTGCAAGAACTCGGGTTTGACAGTGCAGGCACGGCCTATTTGCCCACGGAACTTTTTGGTATGGAATCCCTTACCGACCCTAAAATTTGGATCATTCTTTTGGTGGCTGGCTTTTTGGTGGGTTTTGGTACACGATATGCTGGAGGTTGTACCTCTGGACATGCCATTTCTGGTTTGAGCAACTTACAGCGACCTTCTTTGATTGCAGTTATCGGTTTCTTTATCGGCGGACTGATCATGGTTCATCTATTGTTCCCCTTAATTTTTGCCGTATGAAGAATATAGTGTACATCATATTGGGTACCTTTTTGGGAATTGTTTTGTATAAATCGGAAGCGGCTTCGTGGTTCAGGATCTATGAGATGTTCCAGTTTGATTCGTTCCACATGTACGGAATCATTGGCTCGGCATTGGCAGTGGGCATTGTTTTGGTGCAATGGATCAAAAAATCGAAAGTAAAATCCTTTTCGGGAGAAACAATTGCTATACTGGACAAAGAAAAATCTATCGCTAGGTATATTTTGGGCGGAGCACTCTTTGGATTGGGGTGGGCCTTGGCCGGTGCTTGTCCCGGGCCTATCTATATTTTGGTGGGAGCAGGGTATTGGCCCATAGTCATTGTTTTGGTCGGAGCATTACTTGGAGCCTTTGCGTATGGTGTTTTAAGGAGTAAATTGCCACACTAAGAGTGACTTAACGGGATATTTGGACAAAACAACGATCATGAATGGTTTGTTGGTCTCCAGCATATAGCTTTGTCTGTCCCAAAACTTACGTAATAGTCCCTACATGAAGCTAACTACGTTTATTATAGACGATGATTTGGTGTCCCAATTTGCCACCCGATACTGCATACAACAATCCCACGGCGATTTTGATATTATTACTTGTTCCAGCGGTGAGGAGGGCATTCAAGCCTGTTTCAGTTCCATTGAGGAGCACGACAGATTACCTGACATTATCTTTTTAGATCTTGTTATGGATGGTATGAACGGATGGGATTTTTTGCAAAACCTAAAAAATTTGTTCGTGGAGCACGAACTTCCAAGCGTATATGTACTTTCAGCCTTTACCAATGCCAAGGATCGAGCCATAGCCAAAGAGAATGGGATAATCTCTGGTTACGTGGACAAGCCCTTGTCACGTTCTTATTTGGAAAAAATACTAAAAGAAGAAGAGAAAAAACGGACTTAGCCATACCGCTCCAATGGTTTAAAGGGAAAATCACCCTAAATTGACCCCTACGGTTGCATAAAGTTTTTAAAAAAACCTATTTTTGCAGTCCATTTTTACAGATGGCCCCGTAGTTCAATGGATAGAATAGAAGTTTCCTAAACTTTAGATGCAAGTTCGATTCTTGCCGGGGCTACTTTTTGACTTCCCAATGATTCAATGAATCATTAAATAAATGAAAATCAAGTATTTAATATTTTTTGATTTTAATTGGATTCCTTTGATATGTACTTTAACAGTTCACAAATCGTCAACATTTTTTAGATTGCTGTTTTTTAACCAAGTAATTTAGGTTACATACTTGATTTGACTTTCGTCTTCGTCAACATTTAACTAAAGGAAGACAATTATGAGTGGCCTTTGCCATGATCGCTGGCCTGTCACCCTTGGTGGGACTGTACGCCGCCTTTGTCATGGGTCTGGTGACCTCCATCTTTGGGGGAAGGCCCGGAATGATCTCCGGTGCTACCGGAGCCATTGCCGTGGTGATCGTTGCTTTGGCAAACAGCCATGGTGTGGAATATGTGTTCGCCACCGTGGTACAGGCGGGTATCCTTCAGATTATTGCAGGAACTTTGAGACTGGGCACCCTGATGCGCTTGGTACCTTTGCCCGTGGTATATGGGTTTGTGAACGGGCTGGCCATTATTATCTTCATGTCCCAATTGGACCAATTCAAGAATCCCTCTGGGGATTGGCTTACGGGCAGCGCATTGTATGTGATTCTGGGGCTGGTGCTTTTGACCATGCTCATCATTTGGGGACTGCCGAAGATCACCAAGGCCGTTCCGGCATCCTTGGTCGCCATATTGGTGGTCTTTGGGGTTGTGGTTGCTTTTGGAATAGACACCAAGACTGTAGGTGACATCGCCTCCATACAAGGTGGGTTTCCCCCGTTCCATATACCCGACATTCCCTTTACATTGGAAACCTTGACGCTTATTTTCCCATATGCGGCCATTGTGGCCGGTGTTGGCTTGATAGAAAGTCTGCTGACCTTGGAACTTATCGACGAGATTACCGAGACCCGAGGACGTACCAACAAAGAGGCCGCTGCACAAGGGGTGGCGAATATCGCCTCCGGACTGTTCTCCGGAATGGGAGGATGTGCCATGTTGGGACAAAGTCTGATCAACATATCCAACGGGGCACGTGCACGTCTTTCAGGAATTGTTGCCGCTGTAGCCCTGCTGCTCTTTATCATGTTCGGGGCTGGCGTCATCGAAAAAGTACCCATGGCGGCCTTGACCGGGCTGATGATCATGGTGGCGATCGGAACGTTTGAGTGGGTAAGTTTTAAAGTGCTGGACAAATACCCTAAATCTGATATCATCGTCATGGTGATCGTGATACTCGTTACGGTGTTTTTGCACAACTTGGCCCTAGCTGTTTTGATAGGGGTCGTGATATCTGCCTTGGTCTATGCCTGGGGCAATGCCAAGCGTATCCGAGCCAGAAAGCGAATCGACGAAAAGGGCATCAAGCATTACGAAATATATGGCCCCCTGTTCTTTGGTTCCATCAAGATGTTCAATGAAAAGTTCGATGTGCTCAATGACCCCAAGGAAATCATCATCGACTTTAGGGAAAGCCGTATTGTGGATATGTCCGCAATAGAGGCGGTGAACAAGCTGACCGAACGGTACCACAAAGTGGACAAAAAGGTATATATCACCAATCTATCAAGCAGTAGCCATAAGTTATTGATCAAAGCGGACAAGATGATCAATGTCAATGTCTTGGAATAACCCGTGGACGGGCCATTTTTGTAGGTTTATGGGAAAATAAAGAAAAAATTAAGACGGCCGTTAAGAAAGAACTGGAAAGGTTGAATCGGACCATTTCCATGTACAAGGATATGACCAACCGATCGAGCCCGATGATGTCATTGGGCGATGACATGGGCAAAGTCTGGTATTATTCAAGGTTGCCGCCCGGTTTGTCCATGATATAAAATACCATACCCCAGTTTTTTGAGCAAAAGTAGGGATTTGGGCTAAAAGAAACGCTTTCTCTTGAACCAAAGAAATACGATAAGGCAGATCAGAACCATAACCCCCAAGGTATAGAAGTACCCATTTTGCCAGCGAAGCTCGGGCATAACATCAAAGTTCATCCCATATATTCCCGCAATGAAGGTCAGGGGAAGGAAAAAAGCCGAAAAGATGGTGAGAACCTTCATGACATCGTTGCTTTTCTGTGCGGTGACCGATAGGTAGGAGTCCAGAAGCCCGTTGGTATCCTCCACGGCCTCGTCGTAGAGCAGGTGATGGGCGGTAAGACTGTCCTTGATGTCCTGTAATCTAGACTTGTGGCCCTTGCCCACCGCTAACTCGTTGATGACGGTCTGGATGAGCCCAATGAGTTTTTTACCGATACGAGCCTTGGATTTTAGGAAGTAAAGCTGCTCCAGAGTGAGATTGCTCCCTTTTTTGGTAAAGATATGGTTCTCCATATCATCGATCTTGTTGGACAGGTTTTCCACCGGTTCCTGAAAACTGTCCACCATGTTGTCCACGATATGGAGCACGAGTGCGTCCACATGCTTTATATGGGGGGGAGCACTATCGAGAAAGGCATACTCCGCCCTATGTATGGTGATCAAACGATCTTTGAACACAAAAAAGGCGATTTTGTTGGAAAAATCAATTATAGAGGTAGGTTTGTCAACTTCCTGTGTACATGCCCTCAATATCATAAAATAACCTTCTTCGATGGGTTCAAGCTTGGGAAGGTGCCCTGCCTGTAGGCTATCCTTAACCAAGATGGGGCTCAGACCTTTGGCGGTCACCAATTCATTGGCTTCCTCGTCGGAGGGGTCCTGTATATCGACCCATGTAAAATAAGGGTATTTTTTTTCTTTGATGGTGGCGGTACGTTGTTTATTGTTCATCGGCATATTTAATCAGTCCGTTGATTTGGTTGTTTTATTGTGGATTAAAATTACACACTTTCCAAAGGTTCTGGGAATTCAACCTACTGTTTTCTTATTGGACCATCTAATCTTGATGGATTTTGGAGTCCGAATGCTAAAATTCAGGTAAAACAACAATTTCCGAGGTTTAATTCATTAAAAGACATTACTTTTGGTGAACACGTTCACTTGATTATATATGATTAAAAGAATATTGGAACAAAAAATTATCCAAAAGTTGGACAAGGGCAAGGCAATTATCGTAATTGGTCCAAGACAGGTTGGAAAGACCACCTTGATCAATTCAATTTTGGAAAATAAGGAACATCTATTTCTGGATGGAGATGACCCTACGGTCAGAAATCTGCTGGGAAATGCAAATACGGAGCAATTAAAAAGTATCATTGGGAACCATAAGACTCTATTTATCGATGAGGCCCAAAGGATTGAAAATATTGGGGTTACCCTTAAGATAATTACTGATCAGTTCAAACAGGTGCAATTGTTGGTCAGTGGCTCATCAGCTTTTGAGCTCAAAAATCAAATGAACGAGCCTTTAACAGGAAGAAAATGGGATTTTCGGCTCTATCCTATTTCTTGGGGGGAATTTGAAGGCCATGTCGGATATGTGAAAGCAGAACAGCAACTGGAATTGCGAATTTTATATGGGATGTACCCGGACGTTATCAATAACCAAGGTGAGGAAATCGAAATATTGAAGGAGTTGACCAGTAGCTATTTGTATAAGGATATTCTCGCGTTCAGCGGCATTAGAAAGCCCCAGGTATTGGAGAAACTCTTACGGGCATTGGCACTCCAAATAGGGAATGAGGTCAGTTACAATGAAATCGCACAATTGGTCGGGGTGGATAAAAACACCGTGAACAGCTATATTGACATTCTTGAAAAGGGATATGTAATCTTTAGGTTGCCGAGTTTTAGTAGAAATCTTCGAAATGAGATCAAAACAAATCAAAAAATTTATTTCTATGACACAGGGGTCAGAAATGCCATTATCGGGAATTTCAATACACTGGACAGTCGTACCGATACAGGAGGGTTGTGGGAAAATTTTTTGATCAGTGAGCGTATAAAAAAGTTGACCTATGAGAGTTCCTTAGCCTCATCATATTTTTGGAGGACAAAACAACAGCAGGAAATTGACTATGTAGAGGAAGAGTCCGGTAAAATCAGAGGATATGAATTTAAGTGGAACCCTAAGGCCAAGGCCAAGTTTCCCAAAATGTTCATGGAGACTTATGATGCAGAAATCAATGTTGTGCACAGAGATAATTTTCGCGAATTTATATGATGGGTTTGACAAACACATTTTTTGTTCAAATCATATGTTATAACCCGAATCTCTATAAACGAGGAATAAAATATTGATGGTCAGGTACGTATTACTCTTGTAGTTTGAATTTATTATAATAATACCTCAATAGCTTTATTCACCACCGAAGTATCCAATTCTTTAAGATAGGCCTGTGTGATGGCCATGTTCTGATGCCCCAATGATTCACTGATAATATCTGTTGCGACACCTTTTTGCTTAAGGCAATTGGCAAAACTGTGACGTGCCACATAACTGGTCACAGATTTTTCAATTTCGGCCAATTCAGCAATAGCCTTTAAATCCTTGTTATAATTTTTAAGCACTTTGGTCTTACGGTTCTCTATCTGGTTAGGGCTAAGTTCGTCATGGAGTAAAATGGGAAAGACATATTTCGTGCCCAATGAATTCTTGCGATAATAATCCAAGATTTCCTAAACTGGTGGTAGAATCTGAATAGTGAAATTTCCCTTGGTCTTAGAACGGGTATAATAAATGTTCCCACCTTTGATGTCCTTCCATTTCAATTTCATCATATCGGCAAAGTTCATCCCTCGGGTATAGAAGCTAAAAACAAAGTAATTTCTACTATCGCGAAGCTCAGGATGGTCAATTAGGTCAACATTGATTATTTGTTTCACTTCTATAAAGTTAAGTGCCCTTTTGGCTCCCCTTCCTTTTAATATCGATACTTTGTATGCACGAAATGGGTATAACGATTCCTTTACAATGTTTCTTCTGATGGCCTGGTTAAACAAAGCCCTTATGGAACGCATCCGAACACCAATACCGCCATCTGTGCCACCTCGTGAGCGCAGATAGGCCTCATACTTTTCTAGAAATGCAGGGGGTTATGTCCGTAAAGGAAAGGTCTTTGTCCCACTTCAAAAATCTCTGGACGGATTTACTGGTGTCTTTGTGGAAGCGGGCATTGCCCATTCTACCGGCAAGCTTTAATTCTTTAATCAGTTCATCCCAAAAATCAAAAACGTTTCTTCTGACCGGATTGAACGCCAGCCTGAAATTATGTTCAAATTCCCTCAAAGAGAAATCATCCTTTTCCATTTCCAATTCTGCAATAACTTTTAACGCCCTGTCCCGAAACTTCAACAATAACCGATTGTCCTGAATAAAATTGCTGTGGTTTTTATTGAAGGAACCGGTGCGTTCATCCCATTCTTTCGGAAATGCGTTGTAAATGGTCTTGAAGTATTTAGATCGTCTATCTTTGGTCACACGAAGACATACCGGATAACTTCCATCAGAAAGCTGTTTTTTTCTTAAAACTGTTCGCACATTGATCATTTTTCAGCGGTATTTTGGGTACAACATAGGTACAACAAATGGTCAATTAAAGGTAGTATTGATACTTCTAAATGAAAAGAAAAGTTTCATAATATATTGATAATCAAACTATAAGAAGCCAAATGAAAATTAATGACAGCTAAAAAAAGCTGCTGTTAATCAGAGGGTCCTTGGTTCGAGTCCTAGAGGGGGAGCAGAGATAGTAAGGCTTCAGAGAAATTCACACTCTGGAGCCTTTTTTATTTGCACGCGGAGTGAAAAAATAATATTATAATTCCCCATAAACAGGCATGGATTTGCGGCAAACTATAAATAAACAAAGAGTTTTTTTCTTTTGACAAATTAATAATAGTCTGGGAATGGGCTATATAGTTTTAGCCATTTTTAAGCTATTCTTTTAATAGGCCTGAATAAGGATCTGGTTATTTACTTGGTTTTACCTTATTTACGCACATCTGATTTAACGCGATTCTAGGGTTCAGGCAATATATTTTACTTTAATTTTGTACATTGTTGTACCAATACAAACTCTTCCCATGGGCATCGAAACATATTTTCAACTATTAACTGACGCCGAAAAGAAATTTTTACCTGAAAAGTTATTTTTTGGTGGAAATGAAAATTTGTTATATGAAAAGAGAAGGGTTTCAGTTGTAGGTTCTAGGGCCGCTACCAAAGAAGGCTTACAAAGAGCTAGAATAATCTCATCGACTTTAGTAAAACATGACATCATCGTCGTTAGCGGTTTGGCAAAAGGTATCGATACTATTGCTCACCAAACTGCAATAAATTCTGGGGGTCAAACTATAGCGGTTCTGGGAACTCCTTTAAATGTTTCATATCCAAAAGAGAATGCCAATCTCTTGGAAATGATTAAAAAAGAACATTTAGCCGTTTCACAATTTCCCGAAGGATATCCGACTCAACCAAAGAATTTCCCAATTCGTAATAGAACAATGGCCCTAATATCAGACGCTACAATTATAATAGAGGCATCCGAAAAAAGTGGAACTCGTCATCAAGGTTGGGAGGCCCTTCGTTTAGGGCGGGAAGTATATATTTTGGAAAATGTTATTAAGGAAAAGGAAATCTCTTGGGCGAAAGAAATGTTGGATTACGGCGCCCAAGTACTTTCAAGGGATAATGTTGATGAGATATTTACTGACATCCCTTATTTGACCTCAAAGTTTGAGGGTGCCTTTTGAGATTCCATTCGCTACAATGCTTGAATATGCTAGCAGGGGAACCAATGAAAAAGCACAGCTTTCAAAACGAATATGCGGTAATATTAAGTCAGGAAATTCCCTAGTTATTGAAAGACTCATTTACTATATGTCTAAATTACCCCTGAATCACCCAATTTCAGAGATGTTCAGAGATAATCCAGTATTGGTTCCAGCACCTCGTAGTACACCAATGGTTGAGGGTGCACTTTGGCCAACAAGAATTTTATCAGAGCACCTTGTGAATTCAGGTTTTGGTGGAAGTGTACAAAACTTAATTGCAAGAATAGCTCCTGTCCCAAAATCAAGTAATTATTATACTGCTGAAAGTCGTCCCTCTTGCAACACCCATTTTAACAGCTTATTGTGTACGCCACCACAAGCGTTTATTCAAAAGTTAATTATTGTTGACGATGTTTTTACTTTGGGAAGAACATCGTGTGCCTGTGTTAGGAAATTAAAAGAAATCTATCCAAACGCGGAAATATTGGTTTTCGCGGCTATGAGAACTCGTGGATTTGTAGCTTCCTTAGACGAAATAGTTAGGCCTTCGTATAATCAAATGATTTATCACCCGGAGCAAGACCGTATTTTTTTGCCCAATTAAGTTGTTAAACCAATTATTCTTAATTCAATAATATAGGTTAATGGTATCTATACATTTTTGACTAAAAAGGGATTTTTTGTAGGATATTCCAGACATCTTCTTTTTTTAATTTTTTCTTCAAAAACAAAAAGATATACTTCTGACTGGTGAGATATAATCTTGAAGTATTCCAGTGTAGCTTGGGAAACATTTTGGTATTATGATAAGACACAATATCCCTCAAGGTAAAATGTTGATTATCCTCTTCCTCATCCATAAATCTGGCCTTTACACTATGAGGGGTGATGTGCTTGCCCTCTATGCGCAGCTGTTGAAATGATTGGAACAGACCAGAGTAGAACTCATCAAGATATTGATTGATGGATTTAGCTTCAAAGGAAGAGCTTTTTACACGCTGCTTTTTAGAATCCCAATATGTGATTTGAATTCTTCGTTTTAAACTGATGTTGAGCTTTTTTACCATTCACAGAAATCCTAGCGTAAATGGGAGCTTTGCCATCTTTAGACCTACCGGAATAAAGCCAAAACAGAACGGAAAAAGTGGAATTTGACCTTTTTAGGAATGTTGTACCTATGTTGTACCCGTGAAAATAAAAAAGCCTTTCGATTTCTCGAAAGGCCTGTGTTTACTGGGCTCCCCCTCTTGGGCTCGAACCAAGGACCCTCTGATTAACAGTCAGATGCTCTAACCAACTGAGCTAAGGAGGAATATTTTACCTTAAGCGGGTGCAAATATAATAGAATCTTTTTTACACCACAAACAAAAAAATTGCTTTTCTATTTAAAAAGCCATTTATACAAATCGTTGCCGTTAGCAAACAGCAATAAAGCAATCAAAATAAAGAAACCGATCATTTGGGCATACTCCAAAAATTTATCGCTTGGTTTTCGGCCGGTAACCATCTCGTAAAGCAAGAACATTACGTGACCACCATCCAATGCAGGGATAGGCAGAATGTTCATAAATGCCAAAATAATGGATATAAATGCCGTTGTGGCCCAAAATGCAGGCCAGTTCCATGTATCAGGGAACATGCCACCAATAGCTGCAAAACCTCCCACCTCTTTATAGGCACCCGTATCTGGGTTAAATATTTTCTTCATTCCCTTGATGTAATCCGAAAGTGTTTTTACTCCCTTATTCCATCCTGCGGGAATCGATTCCCAAAAAGTATATTTTAAAGTTTTTAATTCCAAATAGCCCGCCTCTTTATATTCTTCGGGTGACATTCCTAGAACCACACCCAATGTAGCTTCGTCCGTAATGGAAATGGTTAGGTCTACTGGACTTCCGTCCCTCATAACCTTAATTGGCACTTCTTTTCCTTTGTTCGCTTCTAAAATGGGGGTTACTTCATCTTTATACTCTACAGGTTTTCCAGCCATTTCAACAACTGCATCACCTTTTTGGAGTCCGCTGTCCGCATTTGGGGATTTTTTTGGTATGTCGTTGATTATAAAAGGGAGACGAAAAGATATAAAACGTGCCTTTTCCTTATCCTCAGATAAGGTTTCTATAAAATCAACAGGGATTGTTTTTTCAATAACTTGTCCATCCCTTTCAATGGTGTAATTTTCACCATAGACCATTGCTGGGAGCACTTGCTGCAATGCCTCTATCTTTTCACCATCAACAGACAAAATTTTATCTCCTGTACGGATTCCCAATTCGTCTCCCAAGCTCTTCTCCGTCACCCATATTCCATCCTTTAGGCTGTCGTTGGCAATGTACTCTTCACCATAAGTAAAAACCAATCCAATAAAAATAACTACGGCCAAAATAAAATTCACCGTTACCCCGCCCAGCATTATGATCAAACGCTGCCATGTCGGTTTACTGCGGAACTCCCATGGTTTTGGCTCTTGTTGCATCTGCTCCTTGTCCATGCTCTCATCGATCATTCCGGATATCTTCACATATCCGCCCAAGGGCAACCAACCAATACCATAAACGGTTTCACCGATTTTCTTTTTGAAAAGGGAAAATTTAACATCAAAAAAGAGATAAAACTTTTCCACCCTGGTCTTAAAAAGCTTTGCCGGGATAAAGTGTCCCAGCTCGTGAAGCACGATCAAAAGCGATAAGCTCAGAAAGAATTGTATGGTCTTGATCAATATAGGGGTCATTCGTCGTCTTTTGTTAAAACGCACAAAAGTAACCTTTTAGGTTTTGATAAAAAAACCTCAGTTTTCATCCCACTACGATTTAAGAAAGATTTAGCAACAATTAGTGGCTTTATACTTGAGGAATAGCCATTTGGACCGTAATTTTGTGACCATGGGATCATTTTTCGCAAAGTACAAGCTGTTCGGAATGGTAATGTTGGCGCTATCGGCAGTTATCGTTTATCTATTCTATAATGCGCTACAACCTAAAAAAATGCTTCCCGTGTACCAACCCTCTATGGTCGATAAATCTTTGGTTGACAGCACCTTGCACTACACCAAAAAATACCATAAAGTGGCCGATTTTTCCTTGGTGAACCAAAATGGGGATACCATCACCCAAGAGAATTACAAGGACAAGATCTATGTGGCCGACTTCTTTTTTACCACATGCCTTACCATTTGCCCGATCATGACCAAAAACATGACCGAAATACAGGATGCGGTGATGGACAATCCTAACATAATGCTCCTCTCCCACTCCGTGACCCCGGAAATAGACACTGTCGCCCAATTAAAAAGATATGCATTGGAAAAAGGTGTGGTAGATAGCAAATGGAACTTGGTGACAGGGGATAAAAAACAAATCTATGAGTTGGCGCGGAAATCGTACCTGGCTGTTAAAAATGATGGTGATGGGGGGCCTTTTGATATGATCCATACCGAAAACTTTATTCTGGTGGACAAGGAAAAACGGATTCGTGGCTTTTATGACGGCACCGATCGTGAGGATATTGACAAGCTCCTTGAGGACATCAAAATACTCGAAGCCAGTTACAAAGAGTAGCCCTTTGCACCTTTATCCATGAATACACCTTGTAATTTACCTTTTTTACTTATTTTTGCCCTTAATTAAATTTATTCTAAATAAGAACTGTGGCGACCGTAGCAGATTTACGATATGGACAAAAGGGCATAATCAAGGATTTTACCGAACATATCCTCCCTATAAAACTAATGGAGTTGGGCTGTCTTCCAGGAAATAGTGTGGAGCTTTTACAAATTGCCCCCTTAAACGACCCTATTTACATTAACCTCAGCGGAAGTCATTTGGCAATAAGAAGGTCTTTGGCAGCACTTATAGAGCTGGATATTATTGAAGAAACGCAGGCCAAATGAGCAAAAACATCAACGTAGCCCTTATCGGGAACCCAAATACGGGAAAAACCTCAGTTTTTAATCAACTTACAGGACTCAAACAAAAAGTCGGGAACTACCCGGGCATCACCGTAGAGAAGAAAGAAGGTATCTGTAAACTCCCAAGAGGGGTCAAAGCACATATTTTGGATTTGCCCGGAACCTACAGCCTAAACACCACTTCTTTGGATGAAAGTCTAGTGGTAGAGCTTTTGCTCAACAAGAATGACAAGGATTACCCCGATGTGGCCGTTGTTATCAGCGACGTGGAAAACCTCAAACGGAACCTTCTTCTTTTCACTCAGATAAAAGACCTTAAGATTCCGACCATTTTGGTCATAAACATGGCAGACCGGATGTCCCGCAAAGGAATATCGCTGGATGTTGAGGCCATGGAAAAAAAGCTGAACACCAAAATTGCTTTGGTAAGTACGCGAAAAAATACGGGCATTGAAAAAATCAAGGAACTCATTGCCGACTACAAGAGTATTTCTTCCAAACCTATCTTGGACCCGACCAGAATCTCCCCTGAATACTTTGAACGTCTTAAAACAACATTTCCACAGGAAGACCTTTACAAACTTTGGTTGGTGATCACCCAGGACGTGAACTTCATGCCCATAGAGAAAAAACGGATTCAAGATGCCACGGATTTCTCTACCAAATCCAAGGATGAACTAAAAAAATTACAGCATAAGGAAACCGTACTTCGATACCAGCTCATCAACAATATTTTAAAAGAGACCTATAAGGTCGATTTTATGGTGGCCAAAGGCTTACGTGCCTCTTTGGACAAAATTCTTACGCATAAAGTCTTCGGTTACCTAATTTTCTTCGCCATTTTGTTGCTCATTTTCCAGGCCATTTTCGAATGGAGCTCCTACCCCATGGACTTTATTGACGAACAATTTGCAATGGCGGCAGAATGGATCAAAAACACATTGCCCCCTGGTGTTTTTACAGATTTGCTCGCCGAGGGCATTGTAGCCGGTATTGGCGGTATTGTCATTTTTATACCACAGATTGCCTTTTTGTTCCTCTTTATCTCCCTGTTGGAAGAATCAGGATATATGAGCCGCGTGGTATTTTTAATGGACCGCCTTATGCGTCCTTTTGGGCTGAGCGGAAAAAGCGTAGTGCCCTTAATTTCTGGAAACGCATGCGCCATTCCCGCCATTATGGCCACCAGAACCATAGAGAACTGGAAAGAACGGCTCATTACTATTTTGGTAACGCCATTTACCACCTGTTCTGCCAGATTGCCCGTATATTTAATTTTAATTGCTCTGGTAATCCCCGAAGGCAGCATTCTTGGACTCAGTTATCAGGCTTTGACTTTAATGCTGCTCTATTTGATCGGATTTGGAACCGCCCTGTTGTCCGCAATGGTCTTGAACAAGATTCTTAAAATAAAAAGCAGGTCTGTTTTTATGGTGGAAATGCCCACCTACCGACTCCCATTACTTAAAAATGTGGCCTACACCGTAATTGAAAAGACCAAGAGTTTTGTGTTGGGAGCAGGTAAAATTATTTTGGCCATCTCCATTGTATTATGGTTTTTGGGGTCCAACGGTTATTCTGATGATTTTCAGGATGCCGACCGTATTGTTACGGAACGAATAGAAAACGAAGGGTTGAGTACCTACAGTAAAAACTATGTCAAGAACAATATAGAAGCCTACCGACAATCTTCCGAAGCAAAAGGATTGCCTCCCAATGCCCTACAAGATTCCGTTCAGGTGCTCACCGCAGAGCTTTCCCAAAGGGCCGTGGCTCAGGAAATAGCCAGCTATAAGTTGGAGCACTCCTATATTGGACAGGCGGGAAAGGCTTTTGAACCCCTAGTAAAACCCTTGGGTTACGACTGGAAGATTGGCATCGCAGTTTTGACCTCCTTTGCCGCTCGCGAAGTATTCGTTGGTACTTTGGCCACCATTTACAGTGTTGGGAGTGACGAAGAGGAAACCATTAAAAACCGAATGGCAGCAGAACTGGGCGAAGATGGCAAACCATTGTTCAACTTGGCCTCGGGTATTTCTTTAATGCTGTTTTATGCCTTTGCCATGCAATGTATGAGTACCCTCGCCATTGTAAAAAGAGAAACCAATTCATGGAAATGGCCTATGATTCAATTGGGCTTTATGAGTGCTTTTGCTTATATTGTAGCATTGATTGCCTACCAAATCCTAATTTAAAAACAAACATGATTCAACAAATATTGGCATACGGAACTTTACTCATCGCAGCAGGTTATTTGGTTTGGAAATTCTTGCTCCCCAAATCAATCTTCAGCAAAGGAAACAACAATTCCAATTCCTGTGGCCAAGACAACTGCGGTTGTAGTTGACATCAAATTAAATTAGAGACAAAGGAATAAAGCAACAAGGCCCAGCCCACGACCAAAAGCAAACCTCCCAGCGGGGTAACCGGTCCCAAAAAACGAGGTTTGTTTCCTTTTGCAGCACCCAAGCAAAGTGCATAAATACTAAAGGAAAACAATAAGGTTCCAAAAATAAAACAGTTTACTATCCAAGAATCCAAGGGCTTGTCAAAACTGAGATTAAAGCCCAAGACCAATAGCAAGATAGCGTGGTACATCTGATATTTAACTCCTGTCTCAAAACTCTGCAGCAGTTCGGGAGTCAATTTCTTTTTAAGGGCATGGGCTCCAAATGCCCCAATTATCACAGCCAAAAATCCGTACAAGGCCCCTATAAGCTGGGCCATAAAAATTGTTCCCATTTTTTAACTTTTAAAGTTTTACGTCGATTTCGTAATCGGAATGGATTTGGAATGCACACTCATTATACTTCGGCGGCCCAAAGGTTTTCATTTTCCCTTTGGAAAAAGCTACTTTTTCTTTGGGTACGCCCAACCAATTCGTATCCAATTTACCATTTCCGTTCTCATCGTGGAAAACCGCCAAGGCATATTTGCCCGCAGGTAAATCTTCAATCATCAATTGTACAATCCCCTCGTGAGCAGCTTCCCTACCAGCTTTAAATACTCTATCAAAAGACAAAAAAGTAGCATCCGAATTGTAGACGGCCACATTTATATGCCCCTTGTCGGATGCTACATTGTGCACATGCACAGAAATGTTATTTTGTGAAAATATGGACCAAGGCGCTAGAAATAGGGCAATAAGGAGTATTCTCATGGTAAACCAGGACTATTTAGGAAATTATTCGGGTGGCTCAGTTTCACCCAACAAATTACGCTGCAAAATAGTATATAATTTTTGGGTTTCCAGACTATCCCTAAGATTCAGGTACATTTTAAGGGAATCGTGGTGCACCACCTTTATCTTTTGTTGATACAGGTCATCCACAAAAACATATACTTTGGTATTTGTAATGGAGTCGTTGAAAACCCCTTTTTCCCTTTCCATCCAGGAAAACCCGCTGGAGCGTTCCATTTCGGGCAACTTGTCCACCAACAATACACTGTCCAATTCGGTCAAGGGTATTTTTTGATAATAGATACCAGAGAAGATCTTTAGATTGCCCTCTTCGATCTTGTGCCAGTTTTTATAGTGTTCCACAAAAGCGAGAACACAAAGTACTATGGTAAGCACTATCAAAACGTTCCACAACCAATGTCTTTTTCTTTTGCTCATCTTCTTACAATCAGGTGCTATTTGATAAGATTTAAAGGTAGTTCAATTCTTTTTAAGGGTCAAGAACATACAATCCTAGTATATTTGAAGCATTAAGAATCATTTTATGGATTTCACAGGAAAAAATGTATTGATAACAGGTGCCTCCCGAGGCATCGGAAAAGCAACCGCCATGGCGTTTGCAAAAAAAGGCGCCAAAGTAGGCATCAACTACAGAAGCAATGATGAAGTTGCCCAACAAACCTTGGCAGCATTGCCGGGTGAAGGGCATCAACTATTTAAAAGGGACATTTCACAAAAGACAGAAACCGAAGCCTTGATTAATGACTTTATAAAAGAATTTGGTCAACTTGATGTATTGGTTAACAATGCGGGCATTTCCATTTTCCACGAAATAGACAAAGTGGATTTTGACCATTGGACCAATGCATGGGAAAAAACCTTTGAGACCAATCTGTTTGCCGTTGCCAATTTGTGTTATTGGGGCGCAAAAGCCATGATGGAAACAGGAGGCGGACATATTGTGAGCGTTTCCTCCCGTGGTGCTTTTCGCGGAGAGCCCACAAAACCAGCTTACGGGGCCAGCAAAGCTGCATTGAATTCCATGAGCCAATCCCTGGCCAAAAAGCTGGCCCCGCACAACATTTATGTTGGAGTTGTTGCGCCCGGGTTTACCGAAACGGAAATGGCCAAAGAGACCCTTACCCCCGCCGAACGTGAAAACCTGCTCCGTGAATCCCCCTTTAAACGAATGGCCCAACCCGAAGAAGTGGCCCATGCCATTTTGTTCTTGGCATCATCCGAAGCAGCTTATTCCTCTGGTACCATTATCGATGTAAACGGAGCCTCTTATTTAAGATAGTCGATTATGAAGGCTGCCACCGTTGCCCAACTAAAAAAAGAGCTGAAGTTTAAATCGCAAGATGAAACAATGCAACTTTGTTTGCGATTGGCCCGATTCAAAAAAGAAAATAAGGAACTCCTCACCTATTTGCTATTTGAATCCGAAAGTGAGGAAGGGTACATCGAAACCGTAAAAGAAGAGGTGGATGATATGTTCGCCGACATCAACATCAACAGTTATTTCTACATTAAAAAGAGTGTTCGAAAAATACTTCGGACCATCAAAAAGTATATCCGCTATTCGGGAAATAAAGCCACTGAGGTGGAACTGTTGCTGTACTTCTGTGAGAAACTGAAATCTTTCCGGCCATCAATCAACAGGAATACGACCCTTAAAAACTTATACAACAGGCAATTGGAGTACATTAATAAAAAAATTCCATTGCTTCACGAAGACTTGCAACACGATTACGGACTAATTTTACAACAGCTAAACCATTAAAACCTGTTCGAAGACAACGATGAACCTGGCAAAAGCCGAGAAGAATTTGAAAAAATGCCCATTTACAAAAAAGGGGGCACATTTTTGACCTGGCCGATAAAATCGCTTCCTTGGTAAATGATGAAGAGAGGAGTATGCATCTCTCGAAGAAACAGAACTGGGCCTGTTGTGTCACCATGCCGAACCACTGCGTAACGACGCCATGCTTATATGTCCAAATAGGGCTACCTTTATACAATACGTATGGAAAACGCCACTATCATCAGAAAAGCAGCCCGCGAGGTCCAGACCGGTTGTTCAGGACTGGAAATGTGGGGTTTCAAGCATACCGAGTATCTTGAGTTGTTACGAAAAGAAATTGAGGAATTCAGGATTTTGTTTGTAGAATTGGTACAAACCTTCGCTCCTTGGAACTATTCCCTGAATCGTTGGGAGCTCTTTAATCCAACCGGAATCAATTACGATGATCCAGAACTATAATTGGAATACACATCCAATTCAAAAAGTTTGAGTAAATTGAAGCTTTATTCTAACTACTCATAACCAACCTTGACATCATGAGAATACCAACAACCTCATTAAAAACGTGGATGCTACTTTCCATGTTCCTCTCAACACTATTTATTTACGCACAAAATGCATCCCCTATTACCGTTGACACCAGTTTTTACAGCGGTTTTACATGGAGAAATATTGGCCCTGACCGTGGCGGAAGAACCTTAGGGTGCGCCGGAAGCCCATCCAGGCCCAACGAATATTATTTTGGGGCCACAGGAGGTGGACTTTGGAAAACCATTGATGGCGGGAATACATGGGAATGTGTCACCGATGGCCAAATAACAAGCTCTTCCGTGGGAGCTGTGGCCGTAGCCGAAACCAACCCTGATGTGGTCTATATCGGGATGGGCGAGACCCAGCTTCGCGGTAGCATTACACAAGGGGATGGTGTGTACAAAACCACCGACGGAGGTAAAACATGGACCCACCTTGGCCTGGAAGAAACCCAAGCCATTTCCAGGGTTCGAGTAGACCCGACCGATGAAAATATTGTTTACGTTGCTGCACTGGGCCACCCGTATGGAGAAAACGAGGAACGTGGTGTTTTTAAATCTGTAGATGGTGGCGAAACGTGGAAAAAGGTACTCTATGTAAGTGATAAGGCCGGTGCAGCCGATTTGATCATAGACCGGAACGATCCCGATGTACTTTATGCCAGTACCTGGCAAGTGTACCGAAAAGCATGGAAAATGTGGGGCGGTGGCCCAGATAGTAAGCTTTGGAAATCTACCGATGGTGGCGAAACTTGGACGGATCTTACCGAAAACCCGGGAATGCCCAAAGGACCCATTGGCAAAATTGGGGTAACCGTTTCCCCTGCGGATTCCAACCGTGTTTGGGCCATTGTAGAGGCCAACGAAGGTGGCGTTTTCCGTTCTGATGATGCAGGCAAGACTTGGGAATTGACCAACAACGAACGCAAACTGAGACAACGTGCTTTTTACTACTCCAGAATTTATGCCGACCCCAAAGACAAAGATGTGGTGTACGGACTAAATGTAGGATTCTTTAAATCTACCGATGGAGGAAAAACTTTTGATGAAAAAATAAACACTCCCCATAGCGACAACCACGACCTGTGGATAGACCCCAACAATCCGAACAGAATGATAAATTCGAATGACGGCGGTGGCGTAGTAAGTATCAACGGAGGTAAAACGTGGACCGAGCAAGATTATCCAACGTCACAGTTTTATCATGTGATGGCCACTAGTGACGTCCCATATCATGTAGTGGGTGCCCAGCAAGATAACTCTACCCTGGCCATGCCCAGCGATGGATGGGATTTTAAACAAGCCCGTGGACCCAATCACGGATGGTATTATGCCGTAGGTGGTGGTGAAAGCGGTTGGATTACACAAAGCCCGACCAACCCCGATATTTTTTATGCAGGAAGCCAAGGAGCTCTTTTAACACGTTACGACCGCAGCAACGGTCAGGTCAGGGACATTCAAGTGTATCCAAGATTTTTTTCCGGCGAACCTGCAAGCGCGCTTCCAGAACGTTGGCAATGGACCTTCCCCATCATGTTCGCGCCAAAAGACCCGAATGTAATGTACACCTGTTCCCAACACGTTTGGAAAACCACCAACGATGGACAGACCTGGGAAAAAATAAGTCCAGACCTTACCTATGCCGACCCAGAAACTTTGGGCAAAACAGGAGGAGTGATCACCATGGACATGAACGGACCTGAGATTTATGCCACTGTGTTCGCTTTAGCGCCATCCAATCACGATATCAACACCATTTGGGCCGGTTCCGATGATGGAAAAATCCATATCACAAGGGATGGTGGTGAAAACTGGGAAGATATTACTCCAGAAGAGCTTCCTAAATATTCAAGGGTGAGCATTATTGAAGAATCCATCCACAATCCAGGCACCTTGTATGTGGCGGCCAACAGATACCAAGTGGATGACAGGGCTCCCTATGTTTTCAAAACACACGATTATGGGAAAACCTGGACCAAAATCATTACAGGTATAGAGGATGGACACTTTGCCAGAGCTATCCGTGAAGACCACAAGAGAGAAGGCCTTTTATTCTTGGCTACAGAACACGGTGTTTATTTTTCCATTAATGATGGAGCAGTTTGGCAATCCCTTCAATTGAACTTGCCAGATACCCCAATCCGTGATCTGGTGATCAAGGACAATGATGTTGTTTTAGGCTCTCACGGTAGAGGATTCTGGATTTTGGACGACATCCAACCCTTTAGGGAATATTCCGAAGACCTGAAAAGTGAAAAAAATGTGCTTTTTAAACCGACGGATGCGATTAGGGGCATTTACAACGCTAACTTCCAATACTATTTGGAAGAGCAAGTGGATACGGTCACTTTTTCAATTTTTGATGCAGACAATAACCTTATCGAATCTTTTGGTGGCAACCAACCTAAATATGAAAAGGACGACAATGCATCTTGGTGGAGTCGAGGGAACAGTACCAAGCCCACTACAGCAAAAGGTATCAATACCTTTACTTGGAACCTAAGATACCCTGGTCCAACCACTTTTGATGGCATCATAATTTGGGGAGCATCGGCCAGAACAGGTCCAAAAGCACCTCTTGGCTCCTATACTGTGCAAATGAAAGTGGGCGACGAAGTCATTAAAAGCTATCCATTTAAAATTGAAATGGATCCAAACTTGAAAGGAATCACTGCGGAAGACCTTCAAAAACAGTTTGAATTGGCTTCCAAAATAACCGACAAAGCTACCATTGCCAACGAAGCTGTGATTCAAATCAGAAGCATCCGCAAACAAATGGATAGTTTGGGCAAAGGCGTTTCCAGCAGAAAGTTCAAAAAGCTTTCAGAGGATTTTATGGAAATCTTGACCGGAATCGAAGAGGACCTTTATCAAACCAAGAACCAATCGGGGCAAGATCCCTTGAACTTCCCCATTAAATTGAACAACAGATTCAATGCATTGCAACGTAGCATTGAGAATGGGGATGCAAGACCCACTGATGCAGCTTATGTGGTTTACGATGAGCTTACAACGGAACTGGATGGCCACATGGCAAAACTGAACAACACATTGGATAAAGAGCTACCAAAAATAAATGCTATTTTAAAAGACAATGGAATTTCAACTATCGAGGCCCAATAGGGCCTCATGGTTTTTAAAAATGAGACTTATTCTAAATTAAACCCCATTATTTATCCTGCTACGTAATATTCGTAACTTTACGTAGTCAGGATGAATAAAATAGTTATCATAGGGATATCCTTGCTCATTCTGCTCCAGGGGGCCAACATTCATTTTAAGGATTTGGCGGAACTTGGGCAGCTTGTTGAGCACTACCAATTCCACAACGAGGAATATGGTGATGACTTTATGGTTTTTGTATCCAAACACTACGGGGAACTAAAAGCCTCACACAGCCAAAAACACCAAGAGGAGAAAAAAGAGCACGAAAAACTGCCCTTTCAGCATCAATCGCAATGTGCACAGCCCTTGGTTTTTGTCCTCGGAGCCGATGACTTTATCTATTCTCGCTCCGAAATCCCTGTCACCACCAAAGGCAATTTCCACTATCAAATGTCTTACTCCCACATTTGGGGAGACAACCTCTTCCAGCCGCCCAAACACGCATAATTCATAGTATTTCAGCTTTGCTGAACACTTTTCGCAAGCCTTATTCCACTTTAATAATGCTATTATTTTCTATGAATCATGTTTTCAAAAATCATCAACTTTAGTATTAAGAACAAGTTTATTGTTCTTCTATTTACGGCAGCTATAGCCCTTGTGGGTTTATACTCACTATCACAAATACCCATCGGCGCCGTACCCGATATCACCAACAACCAAGTTCAGGTATTGACCACTTCCAACAGTCTTTCCACACAGGATATGGAGAAGTTTGTCACTTACCCCATAGAGCTGGAAATGGCAAACCTCCCCGGCGTTAAGGAGATCCGTTCGGTTTCCAAGTTTGGATTGTCGGTCGTAACCATCGTCTTCGAAGACGATATGGGCACCTATTTGCCCAGACAACTCATTGCCGAAAAAATCAAGTCAGCATCCAGTCGTATACCCGAAGGGTTTGGCTCCCCAGAAATGGGGCCGATCACCACTGGCTTGGGCGAAATCTATCAATACATTTTGGATGTGAAGCCAAAGTACAAAGACCTATATACCTCAACGGAACTTAGGACCATCCAAGATTGGGTCGTAAAACGACAACTTTCCGGAATTCCCGGTGTAGTTGAAGTAAATACATGGGGCGGTCACCTAAAACAATACGAGGTAGCTATCCAGACCCAAAAATTGAACGCCTTGAACATTACCGCCAAAGAAGTGTTCACCGCTTTGGAAAAAAACAATAGCGTTACCGGTGGCGGCTATATTGAAAAAGTGAATCAAGCCTATTTTATTCGTGGTGAAGGGTTGGTAAGCAGCCTAAAGGATATTGAAAATATAGTGGTAACGACCCGAAACAGCATCCCTATTTACATTAAGGATGTGGCGAAGGTTGGTTTTGGCAGTGCACCACGCTTTGGTGCTATAACCGGCAACGGTGAGGGCGAGAAAGTCCTTGGGCAAATTATGATGCTCAAGGATGCAGATTCCAAACGGGTGATCGAAGCCGTTAAGGAGCGGGTTGCGTCCATATCAAAATCCTTGCCCGAAGGCGTTTACATTAATCCGTTTTTAGATCGTAGCGAACTCATTGGGCGGACAACCTTCACGGTGACCGAAAACTTGGTCCTGGGTTGCTTGATCGTCATTTTTGTGGTGGTCCTGCTCTTGGGCAACTGGCGTTCGGGCCTTGTAGTGGCATCGGTTATTCCGCTATGTTTGCTGTTTGCCCTTACCCTGATGAATATTTTTGGGGTAGATGCCAACTTATTGAGCCTTGGGGCCATCGATTTTGGAATTATTATCGACGGAGCCGTGATCATTGTGGAATACATTGCTTTCCAAATCACCCAAAAGAAAACAGAGATTGCCAATTTGGGCAAGAACGAAACACAATCCATCAAAGATGACATCACCCTCAAGGGTGCCACAAAAATGATGAACTCTGCCGTATTCGGGCAGCTTATCATCTTGATTGTGTTCATTCCTATTCTATCGTTAAGCGGTGTGGAGGGCAAAATGTTCAAGCCCATGGCATTGACCTTCAGTTTCGCCCTATTGGGGGCGATCCTTTTGTGCTTTACTTATGTGCCCGTTGCATCGGCCTTGTTCCTAAAACCATCCAGGGAATCAGCAAAAAGTATCTCCACACGTTTGGTCAACTGGATCAACAAACAATACGAACCGGTCATCGAATGGGCCTTGAAAAGTAAAAAGCTCGTGCTTTCCGTAGCTGCCGCACTTTTAGTAGGAGCCATTTTGCTGTTCTCCTCCATGGGAGGGGAATTTGTACCCACATTGGATGAAGGGGATTTTGTGATTCAACCCGTACTAAAAACAGGGACCTCTTTGGCCAAAACAGTGGAAACCACCACAAAAATCGAACAGATATTAATAGATCAATTTCCCGAGGTCAAACAGGTAGTAAGTCGTATAGGTGCTGCGGAAGTACCCACTGATCCCATGTCCATGGAAGAAAGTGATGTGATAATTTCCCTTAAACCCAAAGATGAATGGGTATCTGCCAAAACCAAGGATGAATTGGCAGATAAGTTCAAAGAAGCCCTTGCTGTAATCCCAGGCATGGAACTTGAGTTTACCCAGCCTATTGAAATGCGTTTCAATGAATTGATCACCGGGGTCCGGGCGGACATCGCTATCAAGATTTTTGGTGAAAACTTGGAAACATTGAACAAAAAGGCCAACGAAATCAAAGATCTTATCCAAAATGTGGAGGGAGCCTCCGATATTGTAGTGGAAAAAGTGGAAGGCTTGCCCCAGATGAACGTTTCTTTTGATCGTTCCAAAATTGCACGCCACGGACTCAACATAGCCGACCTCAACGAAATGATTTCGATGGGATTCGCAGGAAAAGTGGTAGGCAGTGTATTCGAGGGCGAGCGACAGTTTGATCTGGCCATTCGTTTGGATTCCGAGAACCGTCAAGATATTTCCAACTTAAGAAACCTTTATGTGGATATCCCCAATGGCGGAAAAATTCCGATGAGCGAATTGGCCGAGATTACCCATCAAAAAGGGGCCGCCAAAATATCCCGTGATGACACCCAAAGACGTATCGTTGTCGGCATCAATGTAAGGAACCGTGACCTTCAATCCGTTGTCGACGATGTGCAATTATTGGTCGATGAAAACATTACACTACCCCCGGGCTACATCATCACTTACGGTGGCCAGTTTGAAAACCTTCAAAATGCAAAAGCCAGATTGTTGATTGCCGTTCCAATTGCCTTGTTGCTCATCTTTATTATGCTCTATTTTGCTTTTGGTTCTGTTAAAGAAGCCTTGCTTATTTTCTCGGCCATTCCATTATCTGCCGTTGGAGGTGTGCTTTTGCTTTGGCTACGGGACATGCCGTTTAGTATTTCTGCAGGCGTGGGCTTTATTGCTCTTTTTGGTATTGCGGTATTGAATGGCATTGTGCTTATTGAACATTTTAAGGAACTGAAAGGCAGTGATTTCAACTCCATGGAAGATTTGATCAAACAAGGTACCAAAGATAGGCTCCGAGCCGTGTTGTTGACCGCATCCGCAGCAGCTTTAGGTTTCTTGCCCATGGCGGTATCCACCAACGCCGGTGCCGAAGTACAACGACCTTTGGCCACAGTGGTCATCGGCGGATTGGTAACGGCCACCCTACTCACCTTGGTGGTTTTGCCCGTGTTATATGCGTATTCACACCATATTAAGTTTAGTGGGATGGGAAAAAGAAGAAAAGACCGTAAAGCGAAAAAGAGTGCTTTGACCATTATGTTGCTGTTGATTTCAGTTTCAGGGTTTTCGCAAACTAAATTGAATCTCGAGGATTTAATGGCACTTTCCCTTGAAAATAACAAAGGAATCCAAGCCGAATCCTTACTGGTAGATCAGGCGGAAACCCTCATAGGAACCGCTTTTGAGTTTGATAAAACGGATATTTATTACCAGTATGATGAGAACAACCTAGCCTTGAACGGGGAACCGCTCAAGGTTTTTGGAGCGCAACAGCAGTTTGAGTTTCCTACGGTGTACGGAGCAAAAAACAGACTTCAAAAATCGCATTATGAGCTTCAAAAATCTTCGTTTGAAATAAAAAAGAAGCAACTGTACCAAAACCTGAGTATTGCCTATTACCAATACCAGACCTTGAACCAAAAAGCAAGGCTTTACGCTTCGCTGGACAGTATTTATAGCAAATTTGCGCACGCAGCCGCCCGACGTTTTGAACTCGGGGAGACCAATTATCTGGAAAAGGTGACAGCCACGGCCAAACAACGGCAAATTGCCAACACCTATTCCAAGATACAACAGCAACAACTCACCACCTATAATCAGATTGTGAGCTTGGTGCAGATTGAAGACACCTTGGAGCTTGTGGATGAAGAACCACAAAAACTTAAGGTGTTGAATGCGCAAGGAATGTTGGAAACGGAAGCATCATTTTTGGACAAGCGACAAGAGTTGAGCAATGCCCAAAAGAGCCTGGAAGAAAATAGATTGCTGCCGGACCTGAACCTGGAATATTTTCAAGGGACCAACAAGGGCTTGGGAACATCGCTCTACGGTATTCAGCTGGGTGTCCGTATTCCCCTTTTCTTCTTTGGGCACAGTAGCAAGGTGAAATCGTCCAAGATCCAGACCAAGATTACGGAGATGGAAAATACCGAAATCACTATTGCGATGAACCAACGCTACAAAACCCTTCTGGGGCAATTGGAACAACAGGCCAAGGAACTCTCCTATTACGAAGACGAAGGCGGTCATCTTTCCGATCAGATTTTGAAAGCGGCCTCTGGAAACTTTCAAAACGGGGAAATCGACTTTTTCCAATACATCCAAAGTTTAGAAAACGCCTACGAGATCCAACTGGATTATTTGGATGTGCTCAACCAATACAATCAAACCGTAATCGCCATTAATTACTTGACAATAACATTATAACAATGAAAAATATACTTCAAATAGCCGCTGTTCTCCTTCTGTTGATGGGCTGTGGCAACAAAAACAACGAAGAATCCTCTTCCGAAGAACAACAAGAAAAAACAGGAATCGTGGTCACTCAAGATCAACTCGACACCAATGACCTCACTATTGGTCCGATGGAGAAAAGAACCTTCCCAAAAATGGTGGAGACTTCTGGGATGATAGATGTACCGCCCGAAAACCGGGCTAGTGTAATGGCCTTTATGGGCGGTTTTGTAAAAAAGACGTCACTATTGGTCGGTGACCAAGTAAAAAAGGGGCAACTTTTGGTGGTTTTGGAAAACCAGCAGTTTTTGAAGATGCAACAAGAATATCTGGAGGTTTTCAATCAGTTGGATTATTTAAAAGCCGAGTTTGAAAGAAACCAAACCCTTTTTGCAGAAAAAATCGCCTCGCAAAAGAACTTTCTCCAAGCCAAGAGCGATTATGAAACAGCCAAGGCCCGTTACCAAGGCTTGCGAGAGCAATTGCAAATGCTGAACATATCACCCAGTAATGTAGAGCAGGGCAAGATTACATCAGAAGCGCCCATTTATGCACCCATTTCGGGAAGCATCACAAAAATGAATGTGGCCAAGGGAAGCTATGTTTCTCCTGCCACGGAGATTTTGGAGATTGTGGACAACGACCACGTACATTTGGAACTCACGGTTTTTGAGAAAGACATCTTAAAAGTGAAAAAAGGCCAAAAAATCCAGTTCAGGATTCCAGAAGCTTCAGAAGATGCCTTTAATGCAGAAGTTTATTTGGTAGGCACCTCCATTGACGGTGCCAAAAGATCCATCAAGGTACACGGGCACTTGGAACACGAGGAGGATGCGAACTTTCTGCCAGGTATGTTCGTGGATGCCAAAATTATGACGGACACCATCAAACCCCTCTCTTTGCCGGAAGAAGCAGTAATTGAATCCGAGGGGACTTCCTACGTGCTAAAATTGGTGAATAAAGAAGGGAGTCGATACACTTTTGAACGTGTTCCCGTAAAACAAGGCAATACTTATGGTGGGTATACCGAAATCATCTCAACAGGACTAACCGACACCGATCAGTTCTTGACCAAGGGTGTTTTTGATTTGATCGGGGGATAAATAAATCTATCCCAGCCCAACATCCAAGGTCATCATAATTATAAATCCACCGATAAAGCCCATTGTGGCGATATCGGTGTATTTGTCTTGTTGCGTTTCGGGGATTACCTCCTCCACCACCACAAAAATCATGGCACCCGCGGCAAACGAAAGGGCATAAGGAAGAATGGGCTCAAATGTCAATACGGCCCAAGCTCCCAATACCCCTGCTATGGGTTCTACCAAGGCCGAGGCCTGACCGTACATCCAACTTTTTCTTCGACTGAGACCATGCCTGCGCATTGGTACGGCAACAGCGAAACCTTCTGGAAAGTTTTGCAAACCGATACCCAAGGCCAAAGCCACAGCACCCCCAATGGTTGCGCCCTCAAAGCCAGAAGCAACACCTCCAAATAGGACACCGACTGCCAATCCTTCGGGAATATTGTGCAAGGTAATGGCCAAGACCAGTAGCGTGGTGCGGTGCCAGGGCGTCTTTACCCCTTCTGCATCATCCATTTTAAAATTGATGTGCAAATGGGGCAAAATTTTATCCAAACCAAAAATAAAACCCGCTCCAAGCAAAAAACCAACGGCTGCGGGAATCACTTTTACAAAGCCTTCCCCCTCGCTCATCTCAATGCCTGGTGCCAACAAGCTCCAAAAACTGGCAGCGACCATAACACCTCCCGTAAAGCCCAACATGCCATCCATCAAAGCCCTCTTTGGACTTTTGAACAAAAAAACCAGGCCTGCCCCGGCAGCAGTCAGTCCCCATGTAAAAAGCGTCGCGTACAACGCTGCCAATACCGGGTCTATTTCCTGAAAATAGTGTATTACTTCTTTCATCAATCGTTCTTTTTTACATATAAATTAGATGCTATTTGATGTGATATCCGCATTTCCTTGCCCTCCATTTGGATGCGCAGGGAATTGTCAAAATCTTCCTTGTCCAAAACTTTGATGGTGTTTCCCAAGGCAATATTGTTTTTATCCAAGAACTTGAGAAAGGGTACGGAAGAATCCTTAACCCCAACACATACTCCTTTGGAATTGATGGGCATATCGCTGAGCAATTTTTCATCACGCTCCTGAAACTTTCCATCCTTGGTAGGAATGGGATCGCCGTGAGGGTCATATTTGGGAAATTCCAAGAGTTCGTCAATCTTGTCAATCAACTTTTCACTTTTGATGTGTTCCAGTTGTTCGGCCACCTCGTGTACCTCGTCCCAAGTAAAATCCAATTTTTCCACCAAAAAAACCTCCCATAATCGGTGCTTTCTAATGATGGACAAAGCTGTATTTATCCCTGCATCGGTCAATGAAATACCTTGGTACCGGACATAATCCACCAATCCTTTTTCCGATAATTTCTTTGCCATATCGGTTACGGAAGATGGTTTTGTTTCCATTTGCTCCGCAATCGCATTGGTAGTTATGGACTTGGAATCGCCACCACCTAAATGAAAAATGGTCTTTAAATAATTCTCCTCCGATCTAGTCATCAAAAAATATTTTTCCAAAAATACATTTTTATTTAACAAAATCTATTTTTAGTTTTGTCTAAATTTAATTTTATATACATTGAAAATAATTTATAGGCATATCATCTTTTTATGGCTTGGTTTGATAAGCAGTTGTTCTTTTGGGCAAACAGCATCTTTAAATGGAAAGGTTACGGACAACGGAGAACCAATACCCTTGACAAATGTGGTGTTGAAAGGAACCGAAATAGGAGCTGCTACGGATATTGATGGTCTATTTGAGTTGGCAAACGTTGAGCCAGGCGACTATGTATTATTGGTAACCTCTTTGGGGTATCAATCGTATCAAACCAAAATCAGCTTAAGCGCCAATGAATCAAAAACCATCAACATACAATTGGATGCTTCTGCACAAAGTTTGGATGAAACCGTGGTCACGGGCACCCTCAAACCCGTTAGCCGATTGGAAAGTCCCGTGCCCGTCGAGGTCTATTCCCCTAACTTTCTTAAAAAGAACCCTACTGCTAGTGTTTTTGATGCACTTCAAAACGTAAACGGGGTGCGTCCGCAGATCAATTGCAATGTGTGCAACACGGGAGATATTCACATCAACGGGTTAGAGGGACCATACACTTTGGTTCTTATCGATGGGATGCCCATAGTAAGTGGTTTGGGGACGGTTTATGGCCTTACGGGTATTCCCAATTCCTTGATTGAGCAGATTGAAATCGTAAAAGGCCCTGCTTCTTCACTTTACGGAAGTGAGGCTGTGGGTGGACTCATCAACATCATCACCAAAAATGCATTGAGCGCTCCGGAATTTTTTGCCGATGGCTTTGCCACGAGTTGGGGCGAGTACAATTTGGATGTGGGCAGTAAAATTGAAATTGGCCAAAAAACAGATCTTCTTTTGGGCGTCAATTATTTTAATTACGACATCCCCGTGGACAACAACGGCGATAATTTTACCGATCTGACCCTTCAAGATCGTATTTCCATTTTTCAAAAGTGGAATTTTGAGCGAAGCGATAACCGTTTGTTCTCTTTGGCGGGACGCTTTTTTTATGAGGATCGTTGGGGTGGCGAAATGCAATGGACGCCGGAGTATCGTGGTGGCGATGAAATTTATGGCGAAAGCATCTACACCCGTAGATGGGAGGTGTTGGGGAAATATCAATTGCCTCTGGAAGAAAAACTCCTCTTGTCATTTTCCTATAATGACCACAACCAGAACTCGGTGTATGGCGATACGGAATATTTGGCAGACCAGCGCATTGGTTTTGCTCAGCTCACTTGGGACAAAATCGCCGGCAATCACGATTTGCTGTTCGGAAGTGCGATTCGGTACAATTATTATGACGACAATACACCTGCGACCACTGAGGCCGATAACATTTGGATTCCGAGTCTTTTTGCGCAGGATGAATACAGTTTTGCGCCCAAACATTCCTTTTTGGTGGGGCTTCGGTATGATTATGACCAAAGACACGGCAATATTTTAACTCCCCGGGCCGCCTACAAATGGAAGGTTTCCAACAACGATATTTTTCGGGTGAACGCTGGAACGGGATTTCGCGTAGTCAATTTGTTTACGGAGGAACACGCAGCATTGACCGGTGCGCGGGAAGTGATTATTGCTGAAGAGCTGAAACCCGAACGGTCAGTTAATGTCAACATCAACTATTTGAAGAAGATTTATAGTGATAACGGCACCTTTATCGGACTTGATGCTTCGGCATTCCACACTAGATTTTCCAACGTAATCTTGCCTGATTACGAGACCGATCCCAACCAAATCATTTATGATAATCTGGATGGAAAATCAGTTTCGCAAGGGGTAAGTGCCAATTTGGATATTGCTTTTCCGAGCAGTTTTAAGATTATGGTCGGGGCCACTTGGCAGGATGTGAGCAGTACCGAAAACGGAGTGACCCAGCAACAGATTCTAACCGAAAGCATTACCGCTACATGGAATTTATCATACACCTTTCACTCGTTAAAATTGACAGCGGACTATACGGGAAATTTATACGGCCCCATGCGATTGCCCCTTTTGGGTGACCTGGACCCGAGACAGGAATATTCTCCTACGTGGAGTATCCAGAACATCCAGTTTACCTACAAAGGATTGAACAATTTTGAAGTTTACGGAGGTATCAAAAACCTGTTGGATTGGACGCCGAACCGGGGCAATCCCTTTATCATTGCCCGAGCCAACGACCCGTTTGACAAAGAAGTGACTTTTGACAGTTCTGGTAATGCCGTGGCTACACCGAACAATCCCTACGCCCTTACTTTTGACCCCGCCTACGTGTACGGCCCCAACCAAGGCATCCGCGGGTTCTTTGGATTGCGGTATACGGTTTTTTAATACCAAAATGGTTTAATTCACCCCAAGAGTATTCCAAAAAAGAATATTTTTAGAGGGAATTGTTAACTTTGAGTGTGGAAACAACCCAAAATATAGTAAACAAACTTTCAAAGCTTAAGGTACGTTTAAAAGAACGCTACCCCATATCCTCTATGGCTTTGTTTGGTTCCTACGCTCGTAATGAGCAAACAGATACCAGCGACATTGATATTATGGTAGAATTTGATGGGAAAATAGGAATCAGATTTATCGATTTGGCCAACGAGATTGAAAAAGCTTTGGGTCTAAAAGTAGATTTGGTTTCCAAAAAGGGTATCAAAGAGCAATATCTTAACACCATTCTATCCGACTTGATTTATGTCTAAAAGAGACTATTCCCTTTTAATTGGCGATATGGTTGAATCTGCACGAAAGATTTTATTATATACCAAAGACATGGGGTTTGATGACTTTGAAGATGATGGTAAAACCGTGGACGCAGTTATCAGAAATTTTGAAATTATCGGTGAAGCGGCCAACCGCTTGAGCGAAGACTACAAATCCGATAACCCAGAAATTGAATGGAATCATTTAAGAGGTTTCCGAAATCGCATTGTTCACGAATATTTTGGAATTGATCTAGAAATTGTTTGGCAGATTATTGAAGATGATTTACTTAATCTTATTGAAGCCTTGACCGATAAACTTCAATAGCAATTCGCACTGTACATCCTGCTTTAAAGTATTCATGCTTTTATAAAAATCTTTATTCCTTCTTTCCCCTATCTTTGAACCCATGCCCAACTACGATTACATCATTATAGGAGCGGGAGCTGCTGGCCTGTTGTTGGCCGATGCCTTGGGCAAGGACAAATTCTTTGCTTCCAAATCAATTTTAATAATTGACAAGGACGACAAGTCCAAAAACGATCGAACTTGGTGCTTTTGGGAACGGGGCAATGGCCCGTTTGATGATTTAATCCATAAAACTTGGGACAACATTTATGTGGGCGGACTGCAACTTGAAAAATCCACCTCCATTTCACCCTACACTTACAAAATGCTTCGCAGTATTGACTTCTACAATCACTTTTTACCAAAGGTAAAAACCTATCCCAACATTACTTGGCTTCAGGAAGAAGTAACCGATATCCAAGAGCAAGAAAATGAGGTTTTGGTAACCACCCAATCACAGACCTCTACGGGCAAAAAGGTGTTTTCCAGCTTGTACGACGCATCAATTTCAACTAAACAGAAGGAGTTTCCCGTTTTGCAACAACACTTTTTGGGATGGCAAATAAAAACCGACCAGTCTGTTTTTAATCCGGGCGAAGCTACTTTTATGGACTTCTCCGTCCCCCAAAAAGGCAATACACGTTTTATGTATGTGCTTCCAATTTCAGAAACAGAAGCCTTGGTGGAATACACCCTGTTTTCAGAGCATCTTTTGGAGAAAAGCGAGTACGAAGAGGCCATCAAAACATACATTAAAGAAAAATATAACAATACCAAATACGCCATTGTGGAAACTGAGTTTGGCAGCATTCCCATGACCTGTCACCCATTTCATCAACACAACACCGACCGTGTTTCCCGCATCGGTATCGCAGGGGGTTGGGCCAAACCAAGCACAGGCTACACGTTTTATAACACGAGCCAGCAAGTGCCCAAATTGGTAAGTCATCTGAAAACCGGGAAACCGTTGTCCGAGTTCCATCAAAAAAGCAGGTTTTTGTTCTACGATATGCTTTTGCTGGACATTTTATATGAGAGCAATCATCTAGGACACGAAATCTTCGAGTCAATGTTCAAAAGAAGAAAGGCTTCCTTGATTTTGAAATTCCTGGAGAACGAGACCAATCTGTGGGAAGAGCTAAAAATTGTGACCGCACCCAAACCGATGCCGTTTATAAGAGCATTGTTCAAACGGCTGTTTTAAACGGTTCGCTCCATCAAACTTTCGCCAAATTGCTTTAGCAAGGCTTTGTTTTTTTCTGGAAGGTCGGTATTTGCCAAAGCATCAAATGCTTTTTGGGTAAACTCTTGGATGGCTTTTTTGGTTTCCTCCACTACCCCGCTTTCCTTAAAAATGGTTTTCACCGCATCCACTTTCGCTGTGGAATCTTCAGGTTTAATGGAATACAGATGCAACAAGCCATCTTGATCATCTTTGGAGGCTTTTTCCAAGGATTTTAGGAACAAATAGGTCTTTTTGTTCTCCATAATGTCCCCACCAACCTGTTTTCCAAAGGTTTTGGGGTCGCCAAAGGCATCCAAATAATCATCTTGCAACTGAAAGGCAATGCCCAGATTGCGTCCAAACTCGTAAATCGCATCGGCATCTTTTTTTGGAGCATTGGCTACGATGGCTCCCATCTTCATGGCGGCTGCGACCAACACAGAGGTCTTGTACTCTATCATTTTAAGATATTCGGGAATGGTAACATCGTCCCGGGTCTCAAAGTCCACATCGTATTGTTGGCCTTCGCATACTTCCAATGCGGTTTTACTGAACAATTTTGTGAGTTCTTTGTATGTTTCCGCTGGGTAGCTTTCAAAAAATTGATAGGACAGAATCAACATGGCGTCACCAGAAAGGATTCCCGTATTAACATCCCATCTTTCATGCACCGTTGTTTTTCCGCGTCGAAGCGGGGCATCGTCCATAATATCATCGTGCACCAACGAAAAGTTGTGGAACATTTCCACTGCCAATGCTGCATCCAGGGCATCCTCCGCTTTTACGCCAAAGGCCTCGGCCGTCATCAAAGTAAGTATGGGACGCATTCGTTTGCCTCCCAATCCTAAAATATAGTGAACAGGTTCGTAAAGGTTTTTGGGCTCCCCCAGCTTTATCCTTGTTTGTAAGTGCGTAACAAACTGTTCCCTATACTGACCAATGATATCGATATCTGACATGAAGCCAAAAATACGTGCAAATATTTAATTTAAGGTTGGCGTATTGGTTTAAAAGAGGATTACAAAGCATCCAAATCCACAAAAAAGCATCCTTTCAAAAAAAATTGTGGAGAAACTGCAATAGAAAATAATTTCTTCGTCTCTATAGATGAAAAGCAACCCGAACCATCTGAATGGCAGCCAAAACCGATAACCGAAATAACCTGACCGACTTCTTTAATGAGGAGTATGGCTCGTTGCGCTCTTATGTGCAGTCGAGGATTCAGGATACATCGGAACGGGATGCCGAGGATATTGTGCAGGATGTGGCCCTGCGGATGTTTTCCAGATCGGATGATGCCATACCCATAACCAATGTTGGTGGGTTTGTGTACAATGCCATTCGCAATAGGATCATTGATATTATGCGTGGTAAAAAAGAGAGAAAGTTGTCCAGCGAGGATATTGACCAACAATGGCGGGAGTTTGCGGATTTCTTTTATGGCGATGCGGATAACAGCTATTCACAAGAGATGGAACAAGCCCTAAAAAAAGCGGTAGAAGATTTGAAGCCCGCATATCGCGATATTGTGATTGCCATAGATTTTGAAGGATACAATTACAAACAAATAGCAGAAAGAACCGGGATACCGGCAGGTACGTTAATGTCCAGAAGACACCGTGCCATGTCGGAACTATCAAAAAAATTAGAGAATATTAAAGAACTGAGTTATGGAACATAAAAAAGAATTCGAGAAAGCCGTGGAAAAAAAGGTGAAGAGCACCGTAAAAAAAGTGGTCAAAATTGCCGCCATGGTCATTTTGGGGGTCCTGATCTTTCTGTTGGCCAATTATGTATTGATGCGCTTATGGAACTGGCTCATGCCCGACCTTTTCGGCGTGGGAACGGTTACCTACTGGCAGGCCCTGGGCATTTTTGTATTGGCAAAGCTTCTATTTGGCTTTGGCGGCGGCGGTAAGGGCAAAGGAGGTTCAAGTCACAAAAAGAAGATTAAATCGTCCAACAAGTGTGGTTCTTGGAGAAGGGATTTTGATGAGTGGAAACACTACGATCAATTTTGGAAAGAAGAAGGCGAAGAAGCATTCAAAGCATATATAGAAAAAATCAAAAACGAAAATCATGATAAATCAAAAGAAGAATAATCCAAAGAAGAAGTATTTACTTCAGTTCAGTCCCTTTTTTTGGCGGTTGGGAAACATTCGTACCGAAACCGACAACAACGACCGCCAAATTCCCCATGTGTTCAACGATAGTACAGAGTCCAGTTAAAATAAACCTTAAACCCATCGTTAAAAAATTGTAAAACCGAGGAAACTTTTTTTGTTTTTAAAGTTTCCATACCTACATTTGCTCCCTGATTATGAGGGAAAATATTATACAAAAGGCAACTGAAATGTTCTTAAACCTAGGGTTTAAGAGCGTTACCATGGACGACTTGGCACAGGAGATGGGAATATCCAAAAAAACGATTTACTCCCATTTTAAGAACAAAACAGAATTGGTGGAACAGACCGCAATAACAATGTCGGATACTATCACCTGCGGCATAGACGATATTGTTGGGTTCAAGAAAAACCCAATTGAAGAACTGTACGAAATCAAAAAATTTATAATGGTACACTTAAAGGACGAAAAATCATCCCCATTGTACCAACTGCAAAAGTATTATCCAAAAATCTATACCTCACTTAAAGAAATACAATTTGAATGCACCCACCGTTGTATTGCCGAAAACGTGAAAAGAGGCATGGAGCTGGGCATTTACAGGGATAACCTAAATGTTGAATTTGTATCCAGAATATACTTTACCGGTGTTACCAGCATCAAGGACAATAATTTGTTCCCAACAGAAATATTCAGCAAACCTGAATTATTGGACTATTATTTGGAATATCACCTTAGGGGGATTGTAACGCCCAAGGGAAGAAATGTACTCAACTCAATCATCAATTCAAATCAAGAATAAATGCAAAAAACACTAATCACCTTACTATTTATATTGCCCTGGTTGGCATCCGCTCAAGATACCATACCTAGTTTCAGCTTGGATCAGGCCATAATGTATGCTTTGGAACACAATTACAGTGCTCAAAATGCAGAGAGGGACATTGTGGACGCCCAAAAACAAAAATGGGAAACCATTGCATCGGGACTTCCCCAGATCAATGGGGCCATAAGTTACCAAAACCAGTTAAAGCAACCTGTTTCACAAATTCCTGCCGAATTTTTTGGCGGGGAACCCGGAACATACCAAGAAGTGGTTTTTGGACAGGCACAATCCATCTCGGCAACGGCTACTTTGACCCAACAAATATTTGACGGATCGTACATTGTAGGCGTACAGGCCACCAAAACCTTTTTGGACTATAGCCAGAACACTAAGGAAAAAACCGAATTGGATGTGCGAAAATCGGTGGTGGAAGCCTACGGCAATGTGCTTTTGGCACAGGAAAGTGTAAAGATTTCCGAAAAAAACAAAGCGACCCTGGAAGAAAACCTTTACGAGACCAAGCGTATTTACGAAAACGGCCTCGGTGATGAGGAAAGTGTGGACCAGTTGCAGATTACGCTCTCCACGGTGGACAACCAACTTAAAAATGCACGCCGCATGGAGAAGATAACCCTGCAAATGTTGAACTTGATGTTAGGGCTCCCCATTGAAACACCTACCGTGTTGACCGAGAATTTGGATGACCTCTCCCAAAGCCAAATTGATTTGGGATTGATCGATACCGAGTTCAATATAGAGAACAATGTGGATTACAAATTGGCGGCCAACCTCAACGAGCAGCGTTACTTTGAATTAAAACTGGCCAAAAGCCGCGCTTTGCCAACACTCAATGCCTTTATCAATTACGGGGGAAACTCCTTCAGTAACAATTTCAACTTTTTGGACAGTGGCCAACAATGGTTCGGTTCCTCCATTTTGGGGGTCGACCTCAACATTCCAATTTTCAGCTCTTTAAAAAGAAGTGCCAGTACACAACGTGCCAAGATTGCCCTGGAAAAGGCAAAAACCCGGTTCACCGAGGCACAGGAGCAAATCCGCCTTCAATTGGAAAGCGCCAAGAGCGATTACATCCTTGCCATAGAGCAATACGGCACGTCCAAGGACAATTTGGAACTGGCGGAACGCATCGAAAAAAAGAATCAAATCAAATATTCCGAAGGTTTGGCGACCAGTTTTGAATTGAGACAGGCCCAGACCCAATTATATACCAGTCAACAAGAATATTTACAATCCATGGTCGATGTGATCAACAAGAAAATAGCACTGGAAAACATTTTAAATGAATAATCTAAAGGAGAAAACCATTCCATCATGAAAAAAGCAATATATATATCACTAATAGCTGCAGTTCTTGCTTCATGCGGGGGCAGCGGCAGCAATTCTTTGGACGAAGTAATTGCCAGCAAGGATGTGGAAGCCATTCGAGCAAAACGAAATTCCGTTACCGAAGAACTTAAAACACTTGAGAATCAAGTTAAGAAGTTGGACGAAGCCATTGCAGAACTGGACGACAATTCAAAACTGCCATTGGTATCTACAATTACCGTAAATCCTAAAAAATTCCAGCACTTTTTAGAATTACAGGGCGATGTTAAAACAGACCAAAATGTACTGGTTTATCCAGAAATGGCCGGTACCCTTTACCGTGTGTACGTTGAAGAGGGACAACGGGTGTCCAAAGGCCAGTTATTGGCTTCGATTGATGACGGCGGACTCTCAAGCCAATTGGCTCAATTGAAAACCCAAGCGGAATTGAGCAAAACCACTTTTGAACGCCAAAAAAGGCTTTGGGAGCAAAATATCGGTTCCGAGATCCAATACCTACAGGCCAAGACCAATTACGAGGCCCAACAAAATGCGGTGAAACAAATGGAAAGCCAAATTGAAAAATCTTCCATTCGGGCTCCATTTTCGGGCATTGTGGACGATGTGATTAAAGATCAAGGAACGGTGGTAAGCCCAGGGCCAGGTTCCGAGGTTTTTAGAATAGTGAACCTTTCGGACATGTACATTGATGTGGAGGTGCCAGAAGCCCATTTGCCCAATGTAACCCCTGGTAAACTGGTAGACGCCTATTTCCCCGTTTTGGGAGAAACCATTACCACCAAAGTACGCCAAACTGGAAATTTCATCAATCCCAGCAACCGCTCCTTTATTGCAGAAATACCTGTGCCCAACAAGAATGGCCATATAAAACCGAATCTAACGGCACAGGTAAAGATCAACGATTATACCAATGAAAACGCCATCCTTATACCACAAAGTATAGTTTCGGAAAATGCAGAGGGTGAACAATATGTGTATGCTATCCGGGAAGATAATGGTGAGTTTACCGCCAAAAAATTAATTATCAAACCAGGTAAAAAACAAGGCGATTATCTAGAAGTTCTTGAAGGTATTTCGGCTGGAAACCAAGTAATAGTTGAAGGTGCCCGCAGCATAAGGGATGGGCAAACTGTCAAAGTACTGGACACAACCACAACCGCAAAAAACTAATTCACCAAAATGGAAAAAGCTAAAAAGAACGCAAACAAGGAATTCCGCCTTTCATCGTGGGCCATAGACAATCCGTCTGTGATCTATGTAATGATCGGGTTGTTCTTTATCATAGGTTTGTCTTCCTATTTTGCCATGCCCAGGGAAGATTTCCCTGAAGTGGAAGAAACCAAAATATATGTAAGTACCGTGTATCCCGGCAATACGGCTGAGGATATGGAGCGTTTGATCACCGACCCTCTCGAAGATGTGCTCAAAAATGTGAGCAACGTGGTCGAAATCACTTCAACTTCTCAAGAAGACTACTCCATGATCATTGTTGAGTTTGATGAAGAAATTTCGGTCGAAAACGCAAAACAAGAAGTAAAAGACGAAGTTGATACCGAAAAAGCCGGTGAAGACTGGCCCATTTTCAACGGGGCAAAGGTAGAGCCCAATGTTTTTGACCTGAACTTGGCGGAATCCTTTCCGATAATGAACGTGAACCTCACGGGAGATTATCCTGTGGAAAAGCTAAAAGAGTTTGCCGAATATTTGGAAGATGAAATTGAAGACCTCCCCCTAATAAAAGAGGTAGATATAAGAGGTGCGCAGGAAAAAGAGGTCGAAATAGCGGTGGATGTTTATAAAATGATGGCTTCCAGGGTTAGCTTTGATGATGTCATCCAGGCCATATCCAACGGAAACATCACCATGTCCGCCGGTAACATGATCACCAGCGGCCAACGTAGGACCATACGCATTTTGGGCGAAGTCGAAAAACCCTCCGAACTGGAAAACTTTGTGGTCAAATCCGAAAACGGGGCCATTTATCTGCGGGATATTGCCACTGTATCGTTTACCGAGGAAGACAAGACCACCTTTGCTAGGGAACACGGTTCTCCAGTGGTCATGTTGGACATTAAAAAAAGATCGGGTAAAAATACCATTGAAGCATCTGAACTTATACGGGATTTGGTGGATGAGGCCAAGGAAAATTACTTTCCAAAAGACCTAACTGTTACCATTGCCAACGATTCCTCCAGCAGGACCCTGAACCAAGTGGATGATTTGGTAAACAACATCATTTTTGGGATTATACTCGTTGTAACCGTATTGATGTTCTTTTTAGGCTTTAGAAACGCCCTTTTTGTTGGTTTTGCCATACCCATGTCCATGTTCATGTCCTTTATGATTCTTACAGCCTTGGGGTATACGCTGAATACCATGATCCTTTTTGGGTTGATCATGGGACTTGGTATGTTGGTGGACAATGGGGTTGTTGTGGTCGAAAACGTATATCGACTCATGGAGCAAGAAGGCATGTCCCGTAAAGAAGCTGCCAAAAAAGGTATCGGTGAAATTGCCATACCTATCATCATATCCACAGCAACCACTGTAGCAGCTTTTGTTCCCTTGGGAATGTGGCCGGGCATTATGGGCGAATTCATGATTTTCTTCCCCATTACATTGTCCGTAGTACTAGGTTCTTCATTGTTCGTGGCCATATTCATGAACTCCATGTTGGTCTCGCAGTTTATGCAGATCGGTGAAAAAGAGCTCACAAAAAAACAATTGATACGACTTAGTTTGATTTTAGGAGGCTTTGGACTATTTATCTTTATTGTGGGAGGTCCCGTGCGCGGCCTTGGCACATTAATGATAGTCGTCGGCATCATGTTCTGGATATACAAATATTTCTTGAAGCCATGGGCACGGGGATTTCAGACCAAAAGCTTGGTAAAACTTGAAAACTTTTACGAACGTCAGTTAAAAAAAGCGCTCAAAGGCAGAAATGTGTATTGGTACTTTGGACTTACCTCCCTTCTCTTGATTTTATCATTTGTTTTCTTCGGGATGTCGTTGCAAACACAACGTACAAAAGTGGAGTTTTTTCCAGACAATACGCCCAACGAAATTTATGTGTACATCGAGTATCCACAGGGAACCGATATAGAAAAGACCAATGCCATCACAAAAAAAATTGAGGAAAGGGTCTATGGTGTAACCGGTAGGAACAAATACAACAAAGGGGACTTCAATTATCTGGTTCAATCCAGCGTATCCCAAGTAGGTAAGGGAGCCGAAAACCCATTTACCGAGGGTGGTTCTGCTGCAGAAACGCCCCATCGCGGTAAAATTACGCTCTCCATGCGCGAGTTTAAATACAGGAACGGGCTGGATACCGAAGAGCTTCGCCAACAAATTCAAGATACGTTGTCCGGTGTGTACCCAGGCGTAACCATTTCCGTAGAAAAAGATGCTGTTGGCCCTCCTGCCGGCTATCCCATCAATATAGAGATAGAAGGCCAAAATTATGATACCTTGATAAACACCGCTGAACGCATGCGCAACTTTATCAACAGCAAGAACATTGCAGGTATCGAAGAGCTTAAAATAGATGTGAATAAAGGCAAGCCCGGCATACAGGTTACAGTGAACAGGGCCAAAGCAGGAGAGCTGGGTGTTTCCGTAGCTCAAGTTGGACAGCAATTACGTAGATCTATTTTTGGTGATAAAGCTGGGATTTACAAAAAAGACGGTGACGACTACGACATTAATGTTCGTTTTAACCAAGATCTTCGTTACAATACCAGTGCCTTGTTCGACCAAAAAATCATCTTTAGGGATCCCTCCAACGGTCAAATAAAGGAAATTCCCATTTCTGCCGTGGCAAACCAAGAAAACACCTCATCGTTCAGCGCCATTAAGCACGTCGATACCAAACGGGTGGTGACGGTATACTCCGCCTTAAAACCCGGGTTTACAGATGCCGGTGCCATTGTTGCTGAAATCCAGGAAGAAATGCAGGAATTCAAAGGCCTTCCCGAGGGGGTGAAAATTGATTTTACCGGCCAAATTGAGGAACAAGAAAAGCAAATGTCCTTTTTAGTAAGCGCATTCTTTTTGGGACTGGGATTGATCATGCTTCTTTTAATTTTCCAATTTGGCGGCATCTCCAAGCCCGCTATAATCATGATGGCCATATTCCTCAGTTTTATAGGCGTGTTTGGAGGATTGATCATAACAGGGTGGCCATTTGTTATTATGATGACCATGATGGGAATTATTTCCTTGGCAGGAATTGTGGTAAATAATGGTGTGGTACTGCTTGATTACATCCAAATCCTTATTGATCGAAAAAAAGTGGAGCTAGGAATTTCCGATGATGAACTGCTGAACCGTGAAGATGTTACGGATGCCATAATAAGGGGAGGGAAAGCACGTTTGCGCCCGGTTATACTAACAGCCATTACAACCGTTTTAGGATTGATTCCATTGGCCATAGGATTAAACATCAACTTCGTTAGCCTGTTCTCCGATTTTGATGCACAGGTTTACATGGGTGGTGACAATGTTATATTTTGGGGCCCGTTGGCCTGGACGGTAATTTTTGGCCTGATTGTGGCCACATTCCTAACATTGGTTATTGTGCCCGTACTGTTCAATATTAGTTACAGACTTAAAATATGGATCCAAAAGTTAAGGACCAAAAACCTTAAACCTGAAGCAGCAAGTGAATAATGGTTTATCCATAAATAATAGAAAATAGAAAAGCCCCGGCCAAATTGGCCGGGGCTTTTTTAAACTACTGATTTATCCTATTGGTTTACCGTAACGGCATCTCCTTCGTTCCAGTTTTTTACTTGCACTATACGGTTGTCCGTAAAGTCCACTTCGCGTAATCCATCGTTTTTCCAAAAAAACCATTTACCGGTTCTTTCTCCATTTTCGTATTGGCCAGTGGCAATTTTTTCACCTTCAACATTGAACATTACCCAATTACCATGTAATTTTCCGTTCAACATATAACCTGTTTGGGCAATTTCACCATTGTCATGAAAATAAGTGGCTTTCACCATTTTTCCCATTTTCTCAAAGGTCGGCTTTGCATCTTGGGCAGATACGATAACCGCAAACATCACCGCCAAAAATAATATTGCTTTTTTCATTCTTTATGGGATTTAATATTGTTTATTCCTAATGATAACGTATCAAATTTACTTAAATTTTACGTTAATCACACATTTAAATAACTTTTAGTTTACATTAAATTAACTTTAATATTTTAATTAATTGTTATTCAGTAAGTTAATTTTTAATTAAATACTACCAATCTGTACTTTTAGCGAATATTTTTACTCATAATCGTTCAATACTGCCCAATTGACCGCTTACAATGTTAATTTAACGTTAAGCAGGCCTCAATTATGCAATCACTTCTCCCTTCAAAAAAAATCGACAAACAGAAAATGGGCATATCTCCTAAAAAATAGCCACATTCCTATTAAATTTGCGCTCTCATAACAAACATCATGTACAGAAGCAATACTTGTGGTGCATTAAGGGCATCGGATATAGGTTCGGAAGTTATTTTAAGTGGATGGGTGCACAAGCTCCGCGACAAAGGTTTTGTAGCTTGGGTAGACCTGCGTGACCGCTATGGCATCACCCAATTGGTTTTTGACCAGGAACGCACTTCCAAGGAATTGCTTGAACAGGCTAGGGAACTTGGTCGTGAAACCGTTATCCAAGCCAAGGGCGAGGTTATTGAACGTGCTTCCAAAAACCCTAATATTCCCACTGGTGATATTGAGGTACTGGTCAAAGAACTTACCCTCTTGAACAAGTCCCTCCTGCCTCCTTTTACCATTGAAGATGAGACCGATGGCGGGGAAGACATCCGTATGAAATACCGTTACTTGGATATCCGTAGAAATCCAGTAAAGAACAAGCTCATCTTTAGGCATAAAGTAACCATGGAGGTTAGGAAATATTTATCCGACCAAGGCTTTATCGATATTGAAACTCCATATTTGATAAAATCCACTCCCGAAGGAGCTAGGGACTTTTTGGTGCCCAGCCGAATGAACGAAGGCCAGTTCTACGCCCTGCCCCAGTCCCCGCAAACCTTTAAACAATTGTTGATGGTCGGGGGAATGGATAAGTACTTCCAAATTGTAAAATGTTTTAGGGATGAAGACCTCCGTGCCGACCGCCAACCGGAGTTCACGCAAATAGACTGCGAAATGGCCTTTGTGGAGCAAGAGGACATCTTGAACACATTTGAAGGTTTGACCAAGCATCTTTTGAAAGAAATCAAAGGTGTGGAAATAGATGAGTTCCCGAGAATGACTTATGATGATGCCATGTGCCTGTACGGGAACGACAAACCCGACATTCGCTTTGGAATGCAGTTCGGCGAGCTCAACCATGTGGCCCAGCACAAAGATTTTAACGTGTTCAACTCTGCGGAATTGGTGGTGGGAATCGCTGTTCCACGAGCAGCTTCCTATACCAGAAAAGAAATAGACAAACTGGTAGACTGGGTAAAACGCCCACAAGTGGGCGCAAAAGGAATGGTCTATGTAAAATGTAACGAAGATGGTACCTATAAATCTTCCGTGGATAAATTCTACGACCAAGAAGACCTGGCCAAATGGGCCGAGGTAACCGGGGCCAAACCAGGCGACCTTATCTGTGTGCTATCCGGAAACACCAACGAAACCCGTGCTCAATTGAGCGCTTTGCGAATGGAGTTGGCCACCCGTTTAGGTCTCAGAAAACCGGATGAGTTTGCCCCATTGTGGGTAGTGGACTTCCCATTATTGGAACAGGACGAAGAAACAGGCGCATACCACGCCATGCACCACCCGTTTACCTCGCCAAAACCAGGTCAGTTGCAATTATTGGAAACAAAACCGGGCGAGGTAAAGGCCAATGCCTACGATTTGGTGCTCAACGGAAACGAAATTGGTGGGGGATCCATCAGGATTTATGATAAAGAAACCCAAGCAACCATGTTCAAGCATTTGGGCTTCACCCCCGAAGAAGCGAAGGCCCAGTTTGGCTTTTTAATGGATGCATTCCAATACGGAGCACCCCCCCATGGCGGTATCGCATTTGGCTTGGACAGATTGGTGGCCATTTTGGGCGGACAGGAAACCATTCGGGATTACATTGCCTTCCCTAAAAACAATAACGGACGCGATGTTATGATCGATGCTCCCGCGACCATTGACGAGGAACAGTTGAAAGAGCTCCATTTAAAGTTGGATCTATGATATATTGAAATCCCGCTTTGTTAGCGGGATTTTTTAATACTTTTAATAGTATTATAGACCTCGATGCCCTACAGCAATAAAAAACTGCTCACCCGATTTCTTAAATGGCGATATAGAAATATCTCCAACAGGACCTTTATTCAAATAATGAGCCTTATTGTGGGTTTTTTGGCAGGATTGGTTGCCGTTACGGTAAAAAACTCCACCTATTTTATCGAGTACCTTTTAAAAAAGGGCATTGTTTTTTCAGAGAATCAACTGTACTTTATACTCCCGACCATAGGGCTTACGTTGGTATATCTTTATGTGAAATTTGTGCATAAGGAACCTTTGCAGCATGCGGTTTCATCCATCATCTTCTCGCTTTCCAAAAAAAGAGGATTGCTCAAACTAAAAGATATTTATACCCCTTTGATCACCGCTCCCCTCACCGTTGGTTTTGGTGGTTCGGTAGGATTGTTGGGGCCAGCCGTTAAATCGGGATCCGCAGTAAGTTCAAATTTGAGCCGATTGTTCCATATAGATGCCAAGACCAGGACGCTTTTGGTGGCATGCGCATCGGCCGGGGCAATTGCCTCCATTTTTCAGTCCCCCATTGCGGCCATTATTTTTGCCGTTGAGATTTTCACCCTAGATCTGACCATGATGTCCATGCTGCCCCTGCTTTTAGCATCCATTTCCGGGGTGCTGACATCCTATTTCTTTTTGGGAAACGAAGTATTGTTCAGCTTTTCCCTATCCGAAGGATTTAAATTGGAAGACACCCCCTTTTACATTTTATTGGGTGTCGGCACAGGGTTTGCCTCCATCTATTTTACCAAAATGTATTTCGCCATATTGTCCCTTTTTAAAAAGCTTAAAAGTCCAAAGTATAAACTTTTGGTCGGCGGAATTGCCATTGGTGTAATGTTATATGCCATTCCACCGCTTTATGGTGAAGGTTTTGGATTCATAAACAACCTTTTGGGTGGTGATCATCTAAAAGCGCTCGGCACTACCCCTTTTGATGCTTACACACATAATATTTGGGTGGTGATCGCCCTCTTGTTCGGCATCACCATTTTTAAGGCTATTGCCATGACGACCACCATCGGGGCAGGTGGTGCAGGTGGAGTGTTTATCCCCACCATGGTTATGGGAAGTGCGTTGGGCAATGTGGTGGCCAAGGTAATCAACAATATAGGGTTTGGATTTTCTGTTTCTGAAAGCAATTTCACCTTGATCGGTATGTCGGGTTTGATTGCCGGGGTAATCCACGCACCTTTGACCGCCATATTCCTGATTGCCGAAATTACTGGAGGATATCAACTCTTTGTACCTTTAATGATTACTGCCGCTATCTCCTACCTAATCACCAAAAACGCGCTCGATTACACCATTTACACCAAAGAATTGGCCAAAATAGGGGCGCTTTTGTCCCACAACAAGGACCAAATGGTACTTGGGCTTATGGAAATGGACGATGTTATTGAAAAGAATTTTCGGCCCGTGCACCCCAAAATGTCCTTGGGTGAAATGCTGCACCAATCCGTTTCCAAATCCAAAAGAAATCTTTTTCCAGTCTTGGATGATGAAAAAAAACTGATTGGAATAATTGTTCTGGACGATATAAGGCCCATGATGTTCGATACCGAAATGTACGACACCGTTTTTGTTAAAAATTTGATGCATGCCCCCCCAGAGGTTATCTTTTACGAGACGGACAATATGAAACAGGTGATGAAAAAGTTTCAAGATAGCGGTGCTTGGAATTTGCCCGTTATCAAAAATGGCAAATACGAAGGCTTTATATCCAAATCCAAAATGTTGACGGCCTATCGTAGAAAACTCATTAATTATTCCCAATGAAAATCAAACTAAAACATATCATTTTCCTTATCATGATAGCTTCTTTTGTTTCAATCTTCTATGGCCTTTCCCTGGATGAAGACCATCCGGAGGCCCAAAAATATATTGGAGGAGGTACTGTAGGTCTCTTTTTGGTGGCCATGCCCCTTTTTCTATGGAAGGAGAGCCAGGGCAAAAACATGAAAGATTATATGCTTACTAAGGAAAATATTAAGAAAATGCAAGAAAAAGAGCGTAAAAAAACAAAAAATCAATAATTTTCTTAAGATTTAAACTTCTTTTCATCCAATCAGCCACAAAAAAAGTTACATTCGTAATTTAACATTTATTTATTTTTTAATGACTGGTACAGTAAAATTTTTCAATGAATCCAAAGGTTATGGATTTATTACAAACGACGACACAGGAAAAGACATTTTTGTTCATGTTACGGCATTGAACGGTGTGGAATTGAACGAAGGCGACAAAGTAGAATACATTGAAGAAGAAGGAAGAAAAGGAGTGGTTGCTGCACAAGTGCAAGTAATCGGATAATAATATTTTATTTTGATTTTGATTTAAAAACCTTGGCGATGCCGGGGTTTTTTGTTTAATTCAGGTTTCTTCTTTGAATGAAGAATCGCTTTAACAGCTCGGAAGCTTCCTTTTCCATTACCCCGCCCACAACTTCTGTCTTTGGGTGCAGATGGCCTCCCATAACGCTAAACCCGCGCTCTAGATCCGAAGCTCCATAGACCACTCTCGAAATTTGGCTCCAATACAAACCGCCCGCGCACATTTGACAAGGTTCCAAAGTAACGTACAGCGTACAGCCCTGAAGGTATTTTCCGCCCAAAAAATTGGAAGCAGCGGTAATCGCCTGCATCTCGGCATGGGCCGTAACATCCTTTAATCGTTCCGTAAGGTTATGGGCCCTCCCAATGATTCGATTGTCTGTTACGATAACCGCTCCAACGGGAACTTCGCCATTTTCAAAGGCAATTTCTGCCTCTTGCATGGCTTTCTTCATAAAATAGTTGTCATCAAACGGATTCTCCACGATTTTTATGTCATTTTTCATGAGATTGCTAAGCTACACATAAAATAATCTTGGGGAGAATCAATACTTTTGTTTTTTATCCATTGAAAAGGCTGTTACCACATATCGAATCCCCTGAAGACCTCAAAAAAATACCTTTGGATGAGCTGCCCAAACTCGCCCAAGAATTAAGGGAGTTTATTATTGATATTGTTTCTACCAAAGAAGGGCATTTAGGTGCAAGTTTGGGAGTGGTGGAACTTACCATTGCCCTGCATTATGTGTTCAACACTCCCAACGACAAACTTATTTGGGATGTGGGCCACCAAGCCTACGGACATAAAATTTTGACCGGACGAAAGGAAATCTTTGAAACCAATCGACAGTTGGGCGGCATTAGTGGTTTTCCCAAGCGAAGTGAAAGCGAATACGACGATTTTGGAACGGGACACAGCTCCACCGCCATATCGGCCATATTGGGAATGGCAATGGCATCCAAGTTGAAAGGTGACCTTGACAAACAGCATGTTGCCGTGGTGGGCGACGCCTCCATTGCCAGCGGAATGGCCTTTGAAGGATTGAACCATCTCGGAGTGACCCATGTAAACGCATTAATCGTGCTCAACGACAATGCCATTGGAATCGACCCCAGCGTCGGGGCCCTAAAAAAATACCTTACCAATGTAAAGGCAGGTACGGCCAAGGACGAAAATATTTTTGAATGCCTCAACCTCGACTACTCTGGCCCTCTTGACGGTCATGATGTAAAAGCCTTGGTCAAGGAACTGGAACGCCTAAAACATGTGGAGGGACCAAAGTTGCTTCATATCATCACTACAAAGGGGAAAGGGCTGAAACAGGCTGAGGAAGATCAAGTGGTGTACCATGCTCCTGGAAAGTTTGACAAGCTTACCGGGGAACGTCTGAAAAAATCTGGGCAGAATGAACCTCCAAAATATCAAGATGTTTTTGGACACAGCATAGTGGAATTGGCCAAAAAAAATAAAAATATTGTTGGAATCACCCCTGCCATGCCCAGTGGCAGCTCGCTAAAATTTATGATGAACCAAATGCCCGACCGTGCCTTTGACGTAGGGATAGCCGAGCAACATGCCGTTACCTTGGCTGCAGGAATGGCCACACAAGGTTTAGTGCCTTTTTGTAATATTTATTCCACTTTTTTACAACGGGCCTATGACCAGGTGATACATGATGTGGCCCTACAAAAGCTTCCGGTTATTTTTTGTTTGGACCGTGCAGGACTTGTAGGACAGGACGGCCCGACCCATCACGGTGTTTTTGATATGGCCTATTTGCGTTGCATCCCAAACTTCATCGTTTTTGCTCCAATGAACGAAATGGAACTCCGAAATATAATGTACACCGCACAATTGGGGCTAAATAATCCCATTGCCATACGATACCCTAGAGGTCGGGGAACGAACATTGATTGGAGGAATGATTTTGAGCCTATTGAAATTGGTAAGTCCCGGTGTTTGAAAGAAGGTTCCGAAATTGCGGTACTTACCATAGGTCATATAGGTAACACTATCGCCGGCCTCATTAAAAATTTAGATGGTTCCGAAAAAGTTGGCCATTACGATATGCGTTTCGTAAAACCCTTGGACAAGAATGCACTACGCACTATTTTTACCAAATACAAGTACATTATTACTGTAGAGGATGGTACCAAAATAGGTGGTTTTGGTTCTGCTGTTTTGGAATTCGCCAATGAGGAGGGATTGTCAAAACCTGTTAAAATATTTGGAGTTCCCGATCAATTTGTTGAGCATGGCACCATACCCGAGACCCATCAATTGGCTGGTATAGATTTTGATACGATACATTCATACATACAATCAACCTTAGACCAATGCGAATAAATTGTTTTTTGATTCTATTCCTTACTGTTTTCCTGTCTGCCAATGCACAGATAACCCGTTTAAAGGTTTTTGAACCCGACAGTACCGATGCCGGTTTTAAAATTGTTCGCATCAAAGATGTTAAACTAAAATATCTTACAAGAAGTGCCAAGCTCACCGACCCACGTACTGTTCTTAACCGTGTAAAACCTTTGAGTATTTGGTACAACCGTTTTAAGCCCACATCATTCTGGAAAAAAGTGAACAAATTTGGACTTAATATTAGCGAAGTAGCTTTTGTGAACTGGAATGCAGGGGGCGACAACTCTGTTTCGGCACTTGCAAGTGCAGATTTTGCCAGAAATTATAAGTTCCGATATTTAAACTGGGACAACGAGGTTCAACTTAGATACGGCCTCAATGCACAAGAAGGGAGGAAACTAAGAAAAACGGACGACCAGATTCGATTGTCCACCACCCTAAGTTTTAGAAAAGATACCATCACAAACTGGTACTATTCCGTTAAGGCAAATTTACGGACCCAGTTTTCCAACGGTTATAAATATCCCGATAGAGAAAACCCGATTTCCAGGTTTATGGCCCCTGGATATCTGTTTGTCGGTGTCGGTACATCCTATATCCCCACTAAAGACAACTTCAACCTATATATTTCACCTGCTACCATGAAATCCACTTTTGTTCTGGACGAAGTGCTTTCCAATCAAGGTGCATTTGGTGTTGAAGAGGGCAAAAATGTTTTTTTGGAACTTGGTTTTTTGATCACCAATTCGTGGGAAACCGAAATCGCAAGAAATGTATTGATGAACCACCGGATCAATCTGTATACCGATTATATAAGTAGTTTTGGAAACATTGATGTAGACTGGGAATTGAATTTTAACCTTAAGGTGAACGAGTATCTCAATGCCAATATAGGTACCCATCTCATCTTTGATGATGACACAAAATTTGATGAGGAGATTGCCGAGGATGGCACGGTTATAAACCCTGGTATAGCCCGTATACAGTTTAAACAGTTACTGGGCGTGGGATTGCTCTATTCGTTTTAGAACCTGTTTTAGATTTTTCGCCCCGTTAATTTATCATGAATGTGTACCGCTGCACTATCGGATAAGCTAGCCACAAAACAACTGGTATCCAACAATATTTTATACATCGAAGTATTTGTATTCTGATAGTTTTTGGGTAAACTTTTGATTAGCAATCGGTCATAATTGGTGCCCTCCCCCTTTTTTACATTGATCAGTGCCGTAGTGTACATGTCCAACAGGTCCGAAATTATGCGGTAACCTGCCAGTTCCTTATCGACCACTTCGGTAGATTGATAGATTTTCTCCACGCTCAACTTAATGATGTCCTCTACCTGAGCCCTGTATTTCCCCTTGTCCAACAGAGAAACATCAAAGACTCCATCAAGGATTTTATCCTCGTTCTTCACAAAAATATCCACAGCGTCCCCTATCAAGGTATTGATGGCAAGTGCCCTCAAATAGCTCAAACGGTCGCTTGAGGTGGTCATGGCGTTATACTTTTTGGTGTTGATGTTGTCCTTCACCAAGTTGATCAAATACTCCAACGCATATTCCTCTGGAATGAGCCCCAGGTTGATCCCATCCTCAAAATCGATGATGGTGTAACAGATATCGTCGGCAGCCTCAACCAAATAGGTAAGCGGATGCCTCAAAAAACCTGTCTCGGGATTGTTCGGGTTGGGCAACAGGCCTATTTCTTCCACTAGCTCATTAAAAAATGATTTCTCCGACTGAAAGAACCCGAACTTTTTATCCACGATGCTTTTGGAAGGTTTTTTGGGCAAGGAGGCTTTAGGATATTTTATAAATGCGCCCAAAGTGGCGTAACTCAACCGGAGACCTCCCGGAACGCCTTCGCGGGACTCGGTCAAGAGTTTAAAACCATTGGCATTGCCTTCAAAATCGATAAGGTCTTGGTATTCCGCTGCGGTAAGCATATCCTCGTATTGCTTTCCTTTGCCTTGTTTAAAATAATTGCCAATGGCCTTTTCCCCGCTATGCCCAAATGGAGGGTTGCCAATATCGTGGGCAAGGGCTGCAGCGGCAACTATAGCTCCAAAATCATTAAAATGGTAACCGTGCACTTCGGACAAAAACGGGTATTTGGACAAAATTTGCTGTCCTGCAATACGTCCCAAGCTTCTTCCTACCACCGATACCTCCAAACTATGGGTAAGACGGGTATGCACAAAATCTTTTTGGGAACCAACGGCTATGGGCATTGGAAATACTTGGGTCTTGTCCTGCAAGCTCCTAAAAGCGGACGAAAAAATGATCCGGTCGTAATCCACCTCAAAACCCAAACGGGTCTCGTTCTGTTCCTTGCGTAATCTTTTGCCTGTGTCGCCGTGACGTTTTAAAGAAAGTAATTGTTCCCAGTTCATACTCAACTATTGGCGCAATATACATTTAACCTAGGTTATACACCAAGAAAACTGGATATCACCTTAGTAAGCAATACTTAATGATTACTTAAACTTAAAATTACAGTAAAGAAATTTGGATAGTTCAATTTTGACAAGGATTTCTTTAGCGGATATTAGTTTTTGTCGACTATTCTCAGAAATCCAATGGCTACCTTTTAAAAGGTAGCCATTTTATTAAAAATAACATCCTTAAAATAACATAGAGGAAATGTTAACTTAACATTGCATACGGTAATTTGCAGCGACAAAAACTAGTACCGTTATGAATACCAAAAAGTTAGCCTTAATAGGCTTCTTCTTTCTATTTACATGCGCACATTTTTCTTATTCCCAGGAGATATCCTCTACAAAGTTTGGCAAAGGCTTGCTCAACATCATTGGTCAGGATAGTACTTGGTCCATGAAGGTGGGAACAAGAATGCAAATATTATCCAATTTTACTTGGACAGACAATGGCGAAAATAAATTTGCCAGCCCAGAACAGAACTTTTTGGTAAGGCGGGCCCGTTTAAAATTTGATGGTTTTGCCTATTCCCCAAAACTCAAGTACAAAATAGAGCTTGGCCTTTCCAATAGGGATCTTTCTGGAGGCTCGGAATTCACAAGAAACACACCTCGATACATTTTGGATGCCGTTGTAATGTGGAATTTTTACCAAAACTTTGAGCTTTGGTTCGGACAAACAAAGTTGCCCGGTAATATTGAAAGGGTCATCTCATCAGGAAACCTTCAGCAAGTAGATCGGTCCCTATTAAACAGGAGGTTTACTATTGACAGGGATATGGGCTTTCAGCTCAGGCATCATTTTTATTTGGGCAACAAATTCTTGGTGCGCGAAAAATTCGCCCTATCCCAAGGCGACGGAAGAAATGTTACCGAAGGTAATTTAGGAGGGCATCAATACACCACAAGACTAGAGTTATTGCCCTTTGGAAAGTTCACCGCCAAAGGGGATTATAAAGGAGCTGACCTAAGCCGGGAAGCGGCCCCGAAATTAATGGTTGCAGCCACCTATGACCTAAATAACAATGCCGTGAAAACCCGAAGTAACATGGGAAGCTATATGTTCAATGATACCGGGCTTTACCAAACCAACATCTCTACCTTGTTTTTGGATTTTATGTTCAAGTACAATGGATTTTCCCTGATGGGCGAATATGCAAATCGTGATGCGGACAACCCGATAGCCGTAAACTCGGACAATACCGAAACAGGAGATGTTGTACAAGTGGGAAGGGGGCTCAATCTTCAATCGGGTTACCTGTTTAACAACAATTGGGAAGTATCTGCCAGATATACCAACATTAAATTGGATTACGGCATAACCGGAAAAACACCTGAAACACAATACACTTTAGGGCTCTCAAAATACATTGTGGGCCATAAGTTAAAGGTGCAAAGCGATTTAAGCTATTTAAATATAGGTGCTGGATTTGATACATTAATGTATCGTTTACAAGTAGAGGTACATTTTTAAAAAATAACCTTAACATAACTTAATAAAAGGTCATTTCTCTAGATATTTGAAAAATTTTTCTGAATTTTAATTATGGACAACATTTATTTTCTGATTCTGGTCGCTTTGGGCATTTTAGCTATAGCAGACCTTGTTGTTGGTGTAAGTAATGATGCGGTTAACTTTCTTAATTCCGCCATAGGCTCCAAGGCCATTTCATTTAAGACCATTATGATTGTTGCCAGCTTGGGAATTGCATGTGGTGCCATTTTCTCAAGCGGGCTTATGGAAGTTGCCAGGAAAGGTATATTTAATCCTGGTGAGTTTTACTTTGACGAAATCATGTTCATTTTTATGGCCGTGATGATAACGGACATTCTGTTGCTGGATTTCTTCAACACATTGGGAATGCCCACCTCCACCACAGTTTCCATAGTTTTCAACCTCTTGGGTGCGGCCGTTGCCATGGCCATATTAAAAATAGCGGATGTAAACGGCAGTTTCTCCGATGTTGTCAATTACATCAACACCGAAAAGGCCATAGAGATAATCATTGGTATACTGTCCTCAGTGGTAATAGCCTTTACCATTGGTGCCTTTGTACAATGGGTGTCAAGGGTGTTGTTATCCTATCAATTTCAGAAAAAAGCGAAGTGGGTCGGAGCCATTTTTGCTGGAATAGCGCTATCGGCAATATCCTATTTTATATTATTAAAAGGTATAAAAGGAACTCCTTTTGCCGATCAAACCTATGGTTTTATTGGCGGTATTACAATCAAAGACTTTTTAGAGACCGAAATTTACAAAGTTGCATTGATCAACTTTGCCTTTTGGGCCCTCCTATCCTATTTACTTATCCAGTTTGCCAAGGTCAATATGTACAAAGTTATCATTGGAGTGGGAACTTTTGCCCTGGCCCTAGCCTTTGCCGGAAACGACCTTGTTAACTTTATCGGTGTGCCCATCGCGGCATGGCAATCGTACCAAGCATGGGTTGGATCTGGAATCGCAGCCTCTGAATTTAGTATGGGAATCTTGGCCACTAAAGTCGAAACCCCAACAATACTGCTGTTCCTTTCCGGAATGATTATGGTGGCAACGCTTTGGTTGTCCAAAAAAGCAAGGTACGTGGCCGATACCGAGATAAACCTGTCCCGTGAGGGTGAGGCCAATGAAAAGTTTCAGCCCAATTTTATATCCAGGGGGTTGGTCAGGTTCTCCATAGGTTTGTCCACTTGGGCATCCACAGCGGTACCAAAATCCATACAGAATAAAATTGATAAGCGTTTCGAAAAACCTACCGTAAACCTATCAAAGGACAAAGTACTCCAACTACCTGCTTTTGATATGATCAGGGCATCCGTAAACTTGATGGTTGCCGGCATACTGATTTCGATTGCCACATCGTACAAATTGCCGCTCTCCACCACTTATGTAACCTTTATGGTGGCCATGGGCACGTCGTTGGCCGATAGGGCATGGGGGGCAGAAAGTGCCGTATACCGTGTGGCTGGTGTGCTCAATGTGATTGCGGGCTGGTTCAGTACCGCCATCATTGCTTTCTTGGCTTCTGGAGTAATTTTGGCGCTCATAAGCTTTGGAAAAGGAGCAGCCATCTCCATACTATTGTTCGCCGCTATCCTCCTTTTGGTAAGAAACTATATTTCCTATAACAAAAAATCAAAGGAAATAAAGGTCGGAGATCGCTTAAGAAGAGCGGAGAGCAGCTCCATCCAAGGAGTTATAGAAGAAAGCGCCGCCAACATTGCCAATGTAATTAAACGGAGCAATAAAATCTATACCAACTCCATCAACGGGCTTGCCAAACAAGCACTGGACTCCTTAAAAAAGAACAAGAAACAAGGCAATAAACTTGCAATGGAAATAGAAGATTTAAGGGAACATACCTTCTATTTTATCAAAAATCTGGAGGAAGCCCATATTGGTGCCAGTAATTTTTACATCAATATCATGGGGTACTTAACAGACATGTCACAATCCCTGGAATATATTGGGAAGGTTAGCTACAACCATGTCAACAACAATCACAAAAAATTAAAATATAACCAAATAAAAGAACTTAAGGAGATCGACCATAAGTTGGAAGAAATTTTTAATGGTACCCAAAAAGCATTCGAAGAACGATCCTTTGAGCAGATAGGTGTCATTTTGGACTCCAAACAAGAGCTTTATGATTTGGTTTCACAAAAAATTGACATCCAAGTATCTAGGACAAGAACCGAGGAATCCAGCCCAAAAAACACTACGCTATACTTCTCCATTTTACTCGAAACAAGGGATTTGATCACAGCCATGATGAATCTTTTGGAGCAGTATTACCGTGAACATGATAGTTCTGTTGAACCTGCCACAATAGAGATAAAATAAAATAGTACCTTTCTCATATCAACTATTAAATTTTTGGTATGAGAAGGTATTGCTTTGTTCTTTTATTGGTAAATGTATTGTTCAGTACGCCAAGTCATGCACAATCCCTTTCTGCAGATGAAGTTCTGGAAAAGGCCATTGCGTTCCACGACCCCAACGGCAATTGGGAAAACCTAAACACCACTTTTAAAGTGGTGATGGAAACCCCGAGCCGTCCAAAACGCACAAGCATCATTGGAGTGGACTTTCCCAAACAAGGGTTCAGCTTGAACGTTGGGCAAAAAGGCAATTCCTACGCCTATGAATTTAACAGGGGTTCCTGTGAAATCACCCTGAACGGAAGCGAAGACTTTTCCGAAGAAGAGGCCGAAGAATTCCAACTGAATTGTGAACGTGGCAACTTTATGAAAGATTACTACACCTACCTCTATGGACTTCCCATGAAGTTGAATGACCCGGGCACACATGTAGACCCCAAAGTTTACAATAGGACATTCAAGGACAAAAAATATGTGGTTTTAAAAGTTACCTACGATGCTGAAGTAGGCACCGATACATGGTATTTTTATTTTGACCCAACCACTTACGCCATGGAAGTATATCAATTTTATCATGAAGAAAGTAAAAATGATGGCGAATACATCCTTTTGACTGGATTAGAGGAAATCAACGGGATAAAAATGCCCAAAACAAGAGCATGGTACCTTAATAAGGGTGATAAGTATTTAGGCACTGATACCCTGGAAAAAATTTAATTTTGATGAGAACAACGTATTTTCAACTGTGCATTCTTCTATTTACATGCACTGGCCTGTTTTCCCAAACCCAAGAAAAAGATTGGATGTTGGGGCCATTTGAACGCCCCAAAAATGCGCAGCCTATTTTACAGAAAGATAGTACATCTGCCTTTAAAGACCCCATAACGCAAAAAATAGTCCATTGGGAATCCATGGCCACGTTTAACCCAGCAGCTATCGCTAAAAACGATTCCATTTATGTGCTATACCGGGCCGAAGAAAAATTGGGGGAGAAAGAAATCGGTGGGCACCGTTCGCGAATTGGAATGGCCACTTCGGCGGATGGTATTTCCTACAACAAATGGCCAGAACCTGTATTTTACCCAAAAAACGACAATCAAAAAATCAATGAATGGCCAGGCGGTATTGAAGACCCACGCATAGTCGGGACCGAAGAAGGGCTTTATGTGCTAACCTATACACAATGGAACCGTAAAGTCCCCAAGCTAGCCGTTGCCACCTCAAAAGATCTAGTGCATTGGGAAAAACATGGACCCGTTTTTCAGGATTATAAAAATGGTGTTTATCACGAAAAAGAAACCAAATCGGGAGCCATTGTAACAGCACTTAAGGATGGTAAACTGGTTGCTGCAAAGATTGATGGTAAATATTGGATGTACTATGGTGTGCCCCATATTTGGCTGGCCACATCAACCAACATGATAGATTGGGAGCCCGTGGAAACCTACGAAGGCAAACTGGCGCCTGTTTTAAGCCCTAGGCCCGGTTATTTCGATTCTTGGCTAGTGGAAGCAGGTCCACCTCCGCTACTAACGGATAATGGTATTGTGGTACTCTATAATGCAGGGAATTCACAAAATATTGGAGTAAAGGAACTTGGAAATCGAATTTATACAGGAGGGCAGGCCCTTTTTGATGCCCAAGAACCTTGGAAGCTATTGGACCGTACCGGGAAACCTTTTATTAAACCCGAATTGCCTTTTGAAAAATCAGGCCAATATAAAGATGGCACTACCTTTCTGGAAGGCTTGGTTCTCTTCAAAAATGTTTGGTATCTATACTACGGAACGGCAGATAGCATGGTAGGGGTGGCCACCGCAAAAAAATAGCGCTATCTGTAAAAATTCATCTCATCCATATATTTCCAAACGGAATGTGGGAGCATGGGACGAACATTTTTACCTGCTTTGTGTGCTTTGCGGATAAAAGTGGATGATATTTCCATGATAGGCGCATTCACCATGCTAATTTTTGGATGTCCCTTAAATTGATGCGCTATCTTACCGTCCGAGACCCTAGGATACACATAAATGGAATAATGTTCCAAAATAGCCCCGTAGTTCTTCCATTTATGGAAGCTTTTTAGATTGTCCTCCCCCATAATCAGCGAAAATTGATGGTCTTTTCCGTATTTGTCATCCAAATGGGCCAGGGTATTGATGGTATAATTGGGCTGGGGAAGATCAAACTCTATTTTACTGGGTTTTAACTTGGGGTAATCCTGAACCGCTTCGAACACCATTTGATAACGGTGGTTATTATCCAAAAGGGATTGCTTCACCTTAAACGGGCTTTGTGGGGTAATCACGAACCAAACCTCATCCAGATCGGAAAACTCCACCAGATGGTTCGCCAAGACCAAATGGCCTATGTGTATAGGGTTGAAGGTCCCAAAAAAGAGCCCTACCTTTTTCATGTTCTAATCTTCTTTAAGGGGCATCTCGGCCCCAACAAATTCGGCGACCAATCTATGGGCCTCATTAAGAGCTACATCGAGGTCGTAGTTCTTGATGATTTTATCAAACTGAGGGGCTGTGGCCAGCTCCACGGATGCCTTGGCAATCCGCATGTTTATTTTGTCGTCGCTTTCAGTGCTTCTTTTCTTTAACCTGATCTTGAGTTCATCAACACTGGGTGGCTTAACAAAAACGGCCAATGTTTTATCGGGAAACTTCTTTTTGATTCGCAGCCCGCCGGACACGTCAATATCAAAAATGACGTTTTTCCCTTCTGCCCACAAACGCTCCACTTCACTTTTGAGCGTGCCATAAAAATTATCGCGATATACTTCTTCCCACTCCAAAAAATCACCCTCTTTTATGTGCCTTTTAAATTGGGAAACCGACATAAAGTAGTAGTTGACCCCATTCTTTTCCTTTCCCCTTCGAGGGCGGGATGTTGCCGATATGGAAAACGCCAAGTTCAGTTCTGGTTGATCCAACAGATGCTTCACAATCGTGGTTTTACCACTGCCTGAGGGTGCCGAGAAAATGATAAGTTTACCGCCTTCTGTCATAACACATTGAGCATTTGTTCCTTTATTTTTTCCAGTTCATCCTTCATCTGTACCACCAATTGTTGCATGGGCGCATAATTGGCCTTGGAACCAATGGTATTGATCTCTCTCCCTATTTCTTGGGAAATGAAACCTAATTTTTTACCATTGGAGTCATCGGAATTTAAGGTGGTCTCAAAATATTTTAGGTGGTTCGCCAGGCGAACCTTTTCTTCTGTGATGTCGTACTTCTCAAGATAATAGATCAGCTCCTGTTCAAATCTATTGGCATCCAATTCCACTTTAAGGTCGGCCACCGCTTTGTCCAATCGCTCCCTTACCGTTCCCAAACGTTCGGGGTCCATGGCTTTCACGGCTTCCAAAAGTTCGTTTAAATTCTTCAACCTGGCCACAAAATCCTCCTCCAGTACCTTTCCTTCTTCATTTCGGAACTCAACAATTTTGGAAAGGGCTTCGTCCATGGCTTCTATTATGGCCTTGTACTCCTCTTGGTCAATATCGTCCTTATCGGTTTTGAGGGTATCGGGCATGCGCAATGCCATTTCCATCAATTTTATATCGTCGCCCTTGGCAATATCGGCCAATTGTTCCATATAATTCTTTACCACACCTTTGTTGACCTCTGCTGTTGTTTCCTCACCCGTAATTTCAACATAAAGGTTAAAGTCTACCTTGCCCCTGTTCAAGGCACCAGCGATCATTTTACGCAATTCCAGCTCCTTTTCCCTGTAGAATTGGGGAAGTCTGGCATTGATGTCCAAACTCTTGCTGTTGAGCGATTTGAGCTCAATGGTGATTTTTTTGGAAGGAAGCTGAACTACATGCTTCCCATAGCCTGTCATGGATTGAATCATATATAAATGATAAATTTTGCCAAAGGTAACCAAAATAGGTTTTGGCTATTGGAGATTCTGTATCAGTATAAAATAGCAATAAGGGAGCTAATCCAGCTCCCTTACCCAAATATTTCTATAACTGACCCTGCTGTTGTCGCCATGATCTTGAAGCCTAAGCGGCCCTTTGCCGTGTGGCGGGTTTTTGGGCCAACCAATGTAAGGAGTGGTTCCCTTTATCTCCACATGGTCTTGGATCAACACACCATTGTGGATTACCGTTAAGGTTCCAGACTTCACTTTTTGCCCCTTTTCAAACTCGGGAGCATGGTAAATCATATCGTAGGTGTTCCATTCTCCGGTGGGTACAGACGCCATGGCCAAGGGCACATGTTGTTTGTAAATAGAGCCTACTTGACCGTTGACATAGGTGTCGTTATCGTTGTTGTCCAGCACTTGCACTTCATACAGTCCATTCAAAAATACGCCACTATTACCTCTGTTTTGACCATCCCGTTGTACCTCTGCGGGTGATTTCCATTCGATATGAAGCTGGATACTTCCAAAATTTTGCTTGGTCTGAATATCCCCTGTCCTATCGTTCACCGTCATGCTACCATCCTTGTTCAATATCCATTTGGCGGCAGTACTGTCCACCGAACTGATCCACTTGTCCAAGGAGGTGCCATCAAAAAGGACAATGGCATCACTTGGCGGGGCCCCATCTTCACCAGGGGTCACTTTTGGTGGCACGGGTTTATAAAATTCGGTTTCTTCTGGTGTAGTCGGTTCTACTTCTTGCCCAAATGTGAACAGCCCCATTGAAAATGTTATCAACGTAAGGGCAATCTTGATTCTATTCATTTTAAAGTTCTTTTATTTTGATATTTCTATAGGCTACCACATCCCCATGATCTTGTAATCCAATTTTGCCTGTTTTGAATGCAGCAAAATCTTCCCAATCTGCAAATTTTGAATTGGCCACCAGCTCATCCCATTCTGGGCCTTGCACTGGAAACTCAACTATCTTGGTCCCATTCAAAACAACATGGCCTTGGTTGGTTTTGTGATTGATCATCAATTCCACGGAATTCCATTCCCCTGCAGGCTTCACCACATTTTCCGATGGAGGTATAATATCGTACAAAGAACCTGCCAATCGGTCTTCCCCATTTTGTGCATCAGGATGTCTTTCATCGTCCAAAACCTGTATTTCCGGTCCGGTTAAGTAAGGCTGTCCGTATTTTTCACCTTCTTTCACTCCCCAAAAGAAACCGCTGTTTCCGCCTTCGGCAATTTTCCAATCCATGGTAAGCACAAAATCGGTAAACTCTTCATCGGTCACCAAGTTATAGTTGGCACCTTCGGGCCGCTCCTCTGGCGGATAAAAAACCATGGCCCCATCTTCGAGTTTCCAAGGTTCTGTTACCCCTCCTCCGTTGTACATGTGCCAACCGTCAAAACTGGTTCCATCGAACAAAGTGATCCACTCGGATTCCTTTTGTTCAGCCATCTCGGTCACCTTTTCCTCAACTTCTTCCTTAGTTTCCTTTGATTTGTCCTTACATGCAAAAGCAATGGCAAGGGCTACGAATAATATCGATTTTCTCATAATCCCAATATGTTTTTAAGTTTTTCTTTATCAGTTTCGGCACCTGCAAAATCGTCAAAAGTTTTTGTGGTCGCCTCTATAATGTGATCTTGTATAAATTTTGCCCCCTCACGAGCACCCTGTTCCGGGCTTTTTATGCAGCATTCCCACTCCATTACGGCCCAAACATCGCAACCGTACTGGGTCAATTTGGAGAAAATGGTCTTAAAATCTATCTGGCCATCACCCAAGGAACGGTACCTCCCCGCTCTATCGCCCCAATCGTTGTAACCGCCAAAGGCTCCTTTTTTGCCCGTTGGGTTAAATTCTGAATCCTTTACGTGGAACGATTTGATGAACTCGTGGTAATGATCGATATAGGTAATGTAATCCAATTGCTGCAATACAAAATGGCTTGGATCGTACAGAATGTTCACTCTTTTGTGATTGCCCGTCGCTTCCAAAAAGCGTTCAAAGGTATCACCATCGTGCAGGTCCTCCCCAGGGTGGATTTCATAACACACATCCACACCTTCTTCGTCAAAATGGTTTAGGATGGGCATCCAGCGGTTCGCCAGTTCCTCAAAGCCCATCTCTACCAAGCCAGCTGGTCGTTGTGGCCATGGGTGGGCCGTGTGCCAAAGCAATGACCCGGAAAATGTGGCATGCACGTCAAGTCCCAACCTGCGGCTTGCGGTGGCGGCCTTTTTTACGGTATCAACGGCCCATTTGGTACGTTCCTTTGGTTTTCCGTGCAATGCTTCGGGCGCAAAGTTGTCGAACATAATATCGTAAGCGGGATGCACCGCTACCAATTGCCCTTGCAAGTGGGTGGATAGTTCCGTGATCTCCAATCCGTACGAATTGACTTTTCCTTTTAACTCGTCGCAATAATCTTGGCTTTCGGCCGCTTTGTCCAAGTCAATCAGGAAGGATTCCCAAGTTGGTATTTGAATTCCTTTGTACCCCAAATCCGAGGCCCATTTACACATGCCGTCCAAGGTATTGAACGGAGCTTTACTGTCCACAAATTGCGCCAAGAACACGGCTGGTCCTTTAATTGTTTTCATTGAATTTAATTTTAAGAAATTTGGAAATCCCAATTTAATTGGGATTTATCCTCTATATTTAAGAAAAAAACTATGCTAATTTTACGTCTCATGTAGTAAGACATAAATATAGGGATTCATTAACAATTAAAACAACTTAGGGTTTTTTTTAAACACTACTTATGGAAAATGCTTCTGCCCGAAATCTGTGGGGCGACTTTTTGGATGCCCATTTGGAATTTGCTTCTGAAGATGCGCCCAAAGTGATTCATTTTTGTGATAATGAAAAAGATGCCGATTTGTGTGCCGATTTGGTTTGCAAAGAAATCAAAAGGGCCACCACCCATTCTTTAAAAGGGATTCAACTACGCAATGAAGCTTTGCCCAAAATCGGAGGTTTTTACGTGGTTACCGATTGGGAGGGTAATGCCAAGTGCGTTATTCGTACCACAACTGTTAAACTACTGCCCTTTTTTAGTATTCGGGAAGAGCATGCCCGCCTGGAGGGCGAGGGGGACAAAAGTTTGGAACACTGGAAAAAAACACATTGGGACCATTACACCCGTGAACTTTCCGAACTAGGCACCAAACCTACCGAGAGTATGATCGTGGTTTTTGAGGAATTTGAGATGCTTTATAAAAAATGATGGCCGCCCATAGGGCAGCCATCATGTCTTGTTTTTGGGTCTATAGATCAATCCATATCCACCCAAACATTTCCTTGTTTGTGGGAAGCTACGGTGTTCTCAATAAAATTAAGGCCTCTAACTCCATCCAACATGGTCGGGAACTCTCCGCTATTGTATTCTTCGCCGCGAATGGCCCTGGCCACGCCCAAATAAATATTGGCCATGGAATCAAAAATACCCTCGGGGTGTCCGGGAGGTAATTTGGTTCCATCCAAGGATAGGTCAGAATTATATTCATGGCCTGGTTTGTACACCTGCAATGGTTCTGGATCGTTCAATTTGTAGAGGTAATTGGGGTTTTCCTGTTCCCATTTCAAGCCTCCCTTTTGACCATAAATGGCAATGGTGAGGTTGTTTTCCTCTCCTGTGGCCACTTGGCTTGCCCTAATGACCCCTTTTACGTTTTTGTCCATACGGATAAGGGCCGTACCATCCATGTCCATCACATTGTCATCGTACATATAATTAAAATCGCACAGCAATGATTGTACCTGCAAGCCGGTCGTATACTCAATCATATTGAAAGCATGCACCCCTATATCCCCCATACAAGAACTGATTCCCGCTTTTTTCGGGTCGAGCCTCCATACTGTTCCGCGTTTTTCCTTGTCATGGATGATAGGGTTCATCCAACCTTGATAATATTGTGCATCAACTTTATGTACTTTTCCAATGACTCCTTCCTTGATCATCTCACGCATTTGACGCACCATCGGATACCCAGTATAGGTATGGGTGACGGCAAATACAGTTCCCGCCTTTTTTAGGGTTTCCTGAAGAATTTTGGCTTCTTCGTAGGTAGTGGTCATCGGTTTTTCACAAATCACATGAAAACCATTGTCCAATAATTTTTTGGCCATTGGGTAATGTAGAAAGTTCGGCGTAAGAATGGAGCATACCTGAATACGTTCATCTTCCGGGAGCTTCATCTCTTCTTCAACAAGCGTATCAAAATCTTTGTAGACACGGTTGGTAGGAATGTCAATTTCCCTGGCAAACGCTATGCTATCTTCCAAATCTGGGTTGAATACCGCCCCAACAATTTCATAATTGTCATTAATGAAAGAGGCTACTCTGTGTAAAACTCCGATAAGGGAATCCCCTCCTCCTCCAAGAATTCCAAGTCTAATCTTTTTAGGCATTTTCTGTTATTTTATTTGATAATTATACTACTTCTTCTGCGGTATGACCTTGTGGTACTCTTCGTTCTTCCAGCTTTTTTCTGAAAAGGAACAAAATGAAAAACAAAATCAATACTGCCAGGGGAAAAAACATCATTTTTCCCAAGGTTGCCTTTCCTGCGGCCAACTCTGCGACCTGGTCGGTCAAGCCCGAGGCTACGGCTGTTTCCTTTGCGCTGTCCAACCATCCGCCGATTACAGGCTGCCAAATGGCCGTGGAGAACATTCCTGCACCTCCGACCAAGGACATTCCCAGTGCTCCTGTTTTTGGAAGGTATTCCGAGGTAAACCCGATCATGGTTGGCCAAAAATAACAAACTCCGAGGGCAAAAAGAATGGCAGCAAAATAAATCATCGACCCTTCGGCAACACTCATGCTGTAAACCGCCGCAGTGGTGACCAGAGCGGACATCACCAGCACTCCTATGGGGTTGAGCCTATGTACAATGGGGCCTGCAAAGTACCGACCTATGGCCATAATACCCGTCACCATGGCCAACACCAGCATTGGACTTGCTCCTGAATTGCCCAATATACGCTCTACCCATTGTTGTGGTCCAAATTCGGATATCGCGGTGAGCGTCATACAGATCATTATAAAAATGAACAATGGGTCTGCCAGCCCTTTGATATTTTTTGTGGTATCGGTTTCGATATGCTCGCTTTCCGGAAATTGTTGTTTAAAGAACATGTATCCGTAGATAAGTGTTGGTATCAGCATTACTGCTATCTGCAACTGCCATCCCATTCCAAAATCGGTCATGAACTTGGAGATAAGGGAGCCAATCACAATTCCTCCGGGGAACCATACGTGGAACCTGTTCAGCATAGCTGTACGGTTCTTGGTGAACATATCGGCGATCATGGGGTTACAGGCCGCTTCGACCGAACCATTGGCAAAACCAATAAAGAAGGTGGATATAATTAGCGTCCAGAAACCTCCTGCCATGATAGTGAGCACCAATCCAAGCATGTGGCAGACAAATGCCGTTACCATGAGTTTACGTGCCCCTATTTTATTGTAGAGCAATCCACCGAAGATCATTGCAATTGGGAATCCAAAAAAGCCCATACTGTTTATCCAACCCAATTGTTGATTGGAAAGCATAAACTCTTCCCCGAGTTGGGTCAAAATACCCGCCCTGATGGCAAAGGTCATGGATGTAACGACAAGCGATATACAGGCCGCTACAAATAGCTGATTTTTGTTTACGTTTTTCATGTTTGTATTAGTTGATTTTTGGTTGTATCTAAGATTTATATTCTACTTTTTCGTTTTTAAATATTAGTGCAAACAATATAAATACTACTGCTGCGAACCCTGCCGGATAAATCCAAATGGTGTCCCAGGCGTGAGTTCCATCCTCCAAAGTAAGCGAATCGGTTATTAACCCAGCGATCCAGAACCCTATTAACATTCCTACACCGTAAGTGGCCAAGGTAATCAATCCTTGTGCGGCACTTTTGTATTTTTCCCCTGCTTTGGTATCGGTATAAATCTGTCCGGATACAAAGAAAAAGTCGTAACAAATACCGTGCAATGCAATTCCGATGATCAGCATAAATGATAGTTCGTCGGCATTACCGTAAGCGAACAGCAAATAACGAACGGTCCAGGCCAACATGCCTATCAAAATCGTCCTTTTAAATCCAAACTTGGTAAAGAAAAAGGGCAGCGCTAGAATAAACAGTGCTTCCGATATTTGTCCGATGGCCATTTTCCCCGTTGGATTGGGCAACCCTATTTCCGCCAGAAAAGGGTTGGCGTTTTGATAATAAAAGGCCAATGGTATACAGATCAATACGGATGAGATAAAGAACACCAAAAAGTTTTTGTCCATTAAAAGTTTTAGCGCATCCAGTCCCAACATATCTGAAATGGTCACCTTTTCATTTTTGTCTACTGTTGGAGGTGTTTTGGGCAATGTAAAGCTGAAAAGGCCCAACACGGCAGAAGCAATGCCCGCCATTAAAAATGTGTTTTTGAGCATTCCCGCTTTCAACGCTTCTGGCGAATCCCAAACAAAAAGATAGCTAATGACCAGACCGGCAATAATCCAACCGATGGTCCCGAACACGCGGATGTTCGAAAATTCTTTTGCAGGATCTTTCATTTGGTTGAATGAAATTGAATTCACCAATGCCAATGTGGGCATGTACAAGATCATGTATCCCAACACATAGGGGTAAAAGGCCGTAAAATCCGTTGACCGGTACATTTGGTACATTAAAAAGGCACCTATTAAATGCAGTACCCCTAAAATTCGTTCTGCATTAAAGTATCTGTCAGCAATCAATCCGATAATGAACGGAGCAATGATAGCTCCCCATGACTGTGTGGAAAAGGCCATTGACGATTGTCCCGCTGTGGCCTCCAAATTGTTGCCCAAAAAAGTACCCAAAGTAACAAACCAACCACCCCAGATAAAAAACTCGAGGAACATCATAAAGGACAGTTGGAGTTTGGTTTTAATATTCATGTAAAGTGTTAGTTAGTTGCTTGTTATCGTTTGTAATGTACGTAATCCAAAGGTTCTGGCGCTATTCCAGAATTTCTCAACTCCATCATAATTTGCCCACGATGGTGCGTGGAATGGTTAATAATATGAAAAAGGATATCCTTTATTTCATTGGAAAAACTTCTTCCTTGACTGTTCTCGTACTCCACCCGTTTTTCAAAAGTATCCGTATTGGAAACAATTTCAAAAGAAGTGCGCTGGTTTTGGTAATGGATATCTTCCCACTTACTCAATTCGTGCTCGTCCCAAACACCAAATTCGGTTGGGATTCCCAACATGCGGTGGTTCCAGATATGGTGCGCATTGAGTATATGGCTAAAAAGTCTAATGCAGTTGTCCGGAACATGGTCCAGACCACTGCATTGTTGAATTACTTTTTTGTTACAATAAAAATTGTAATCGAAGAGTTGTTGCAAAAATCCCTTCATCTACCCATTCATATTAATTTGGACTACTCCAATACTTTTTCCAAAAGTGCCTTGGTTGCCAAAATCCCTTCTTCTTCACTAAGTTCGGAGCCTTCATATTCCACCCCCACAAAACCTTCGTATCCGGACTCTAGGACAATGTCCATAATTCTTGGATAATCCACCCTTGTTTCATACCCCTCCTCATCAAAACTATAGGATTTGGCACTAACGCCCTTGGCGTAGGGCATTAACTCCTTTGTTCCTTTATAACGATCATATTCTTCCAAACATTCGGACGAATAGTAATCGCCTGCTTCTCTTTTGATGCAGAAATTGCCAAAATCGGGCAATGTCCCACAATTTTCCATGCCCACTTTTTCCATAACCTCTGCCAATAGTTGTGCATTGGAAGATGGTCCTCCGTGGTTTTCAACAATAATATTGATGTTTTTGTCCTTGGCATAGGTGGCCAATTGCGTAAGCCCTGCAACAGAGGCCGGCATCCAAACTTCCGGATCCATGCTCCCGTTCAGGTTTACACGGATGGAACTGCAGCCCAAAGCTGCGGCGGCATCCACCCACTTGTAATGGTTTTCAACGGCTTTTGTCCTTTCGGCCTCATCAGGAACGGCTATATCCCCTTGACCATCTACCATGATCAAAACATTCGTTAAGCCATATTTTTCACTTTCGGCCTTGCTTTTTTCCACCCAGTTGTTCATGGCCTCTTCCGAAAAATTAGCGGCCTGTAGTTCCTTATAATAAAGGGCGCTTACATATTCGAGACCTTCAAAGCCCCATTCACTTGCTTTTTCTGCAAAAGTGTAAGGGTCTACACCCTCTTCAAGAATCATTTTATGGATGGACCATTGTGCCAAAGAAAGTTTTAAATCCGGTTTGGATTCTTCAACGGCTACTTCTGTTGCAGTTTCTTCGGCCGATTCCTTTTTTGAATTCTGTTTACAGGAATAAAATCCTAAAAATGCCACCATAATCAAGGTAACAATACTTTTCTGTGCTAAATTACTTCTGTTCATATTTTTACGTTAGTTAATTTCGTTCGGAATCCAAAAACTACAACGTTATAGTGCTGAATTCTCAATAAACATAGGGATTAAATGTAGAAAATTAATTTAATAATTAATACATTTAGCAAATAAACAATCCGAATAAATGAGTAAATTTTATTACAATCAGGAGCAGGAATCCTATGATGCCATCGTGGTAGGTACGGGTATCAGCGGTGGTTGGGCTGCCAAGGAATTGTGCGAAAACGGCCTAAAAACTTTGGTCTTGGAACGTGGGCCCATGGTAAAGCACCGTGAAGATTACCCAACAGCCGATAAGGATCCTTGGGATTTCCCCCATGCGGGAACAGCAACCCGAGAAGACATTAAAAAACAGGAGAAACAATCCAGAACAGGGTACACAACTGGAGCAGCATCCAAACATTGGTTTGTAAATGATTTGGACCACCCATACAACGAAACCAAGCGATTCGACTGGATGCGCGGGTACCATGTTGGTGGACGTTCCATTATGTGGGGACGACACAGTTACCGTTGGAGCGACATCGACTTTACCGCCAACAAAAACGAAGGTATTGCGGTTGATTGGCCCGTACGTTACAAAGACATAGCACCTTGGTACGATAAAGTGGAAAGCTACATTGGTGTATCCGGTGAAAATTTAGGTTTGCCGCAGCTGCCAGATGGAAAGTTCGAACCCATGATGGAACTGAACTGTGTGGAAGACCATGTTAGGGATAAAGTTGCAGAACATTTTAACGGCCGTGTAATTACAGCCGGTAGGGTGGCACACATTAATAGCGACAAGCAATTTGAAGGCGATGGCCGTGTTCGTTGTCAGTTTAGAAACCGTTGTATTAGAGGATGTCCTTTCGGAGCATACTTTAGCAGTGTTTCTTCTACATTGCCAGCTGCCGAAGCAACAGGAAACATGACGCTAAGACCGGATTCCATTGTTCACGAAGTAATTTATGACCCTAATACCAAAAAGGCTACAGGGGTTAAGGTTATCGATAGGGAAACCAAAGAGGAATTCGAGTTCAAGGCCAAAGTGATTTTCCTTTGCGCTTCTGCCGTAGCATCAACCTCTATTTTAATGCAGTCCAAATCCGATAGGTTCCCCAATGGTTTGGGCAACGATTCCGGTGAATTGGGCCACAACATTATGGACCACCATTTCTTGGTCGGCGCATCGGGTAAATTTGAAGGATACGAAGACAAGTATTATAAAGGAAGAAAACCCAATGGCACGTACATTCCAAGGTTTAGGAACCTCGGCGGGGATTCCAACATGAAGGATTTTGTTAGGGGCTATGGCTACCAAGGAGGTGCCAGTAGGGGCAATTATGAAGAAATGATCGCCGAGGCTTCTTTTGGTAAAGACTATAAGGATGCCGTGCTTACCCCTGGAGGTTGGACCATGAACATGCTTGCCTTTGGAGAAATTCTTCCATACCACGACAATAAGATGACCTTGGATTACGACAAAAAAGATCAGTGGGGCCTACCTACCGTTACTTTTGATGCGGAAATCAGACAAAACGAACTGAACATGCGTAAAGATATGCAGGATCAGGCCGTCCAAATGTTGGAAAAATCAGGAGCCAAGGACATTACTCCTTACGATAGACCTTACGCTCTAGGACTTGGGATACACGAAATGGGAACAGCACGTATGGGCCGTGACCCAAAAACATCCGTGGTAAATGGACATAACCAAGTGCATGGATGTAAGAACGTATATGTAACCGATGGTGCCTTTATGACCTCTGCAAGCTGCGTCAACCCATCGTTGACCTACATGGCATTTACTGCACGGGCCGCCAACCATGCTGCCCAAGAACTTAAAAAAGGAAATATATAATGGAAAGAAGATCAGCACTTAAAAATATGGGATTGGCCTTCGGTTATGCAGTGGCCACACCAACATTGTTCTCTTTGCTTCAGAGCTGCAAGAACAGGCCGGCCTACGCCGAATGGACACCCGGTTTCCTAAATAAAGAACAGGGATACGCTATGGCGCAGACCTTGGACGTAATCCTTCCCAAAACGGATACTCCGTCAGCAACCGAGATGAACGTGCACGTTTTTATAGATGCATACCTGAATGAAGTGATGCCTTTGGACCAAAGAGACTTTGTAGTCATGAAAATGAACAAATTCTATGATAAGGTCCTTGCAGACTCCGGAAAGGAAAGCCTAATGGACATTGAGCCTGCTGATATTGAACCAGCATTGCAAACCTATCTCAAAAAACGCACCGAGGAAGAAGAAGAGGCACATTCCGAAGCCATCATGAACTATATGGAGGCTATTTTGGAAGGAGGCCAAGCCAGCTTGGATGATGATATCGCCCGTTTTTCGTTTGCCAACGATTTAAGGGATTTGGCCACATGGGCCTATAAATCATCAGAATATATTGGTGAAGAAGTATTGGCCTATTTGCCAATACCCGGCGAGTATGTTCCTTGTGGAGACCTCAACACCCTGACCAGCGGCAAAGCATGGTCACTCTAAGGTTTACCGGACCATAAAATCAAAAGCCTCCAAATTGGAGGTTTTTTTTTATACTTCCTTTAAAAAAATACCTCGGAACGTTCTAATGTGGGGTGAACCTGTCCGAGGTATTAAATCAATAAACACTATCACATGTACTGTTTTCAGCACAAATCAATGTACACCAGGGAGCATAAATTTGGGATGCTATAATGTACAGTAAGCTTTTTGCATCATTCAAAATCAGCTTAAATGTTATCGCAACCGATACCACATAAAAAGTTGAAACTTGAAGTTTGCGTTGGCAAAGATTTAAAAACGCAATGAATTTTTAAAGGTCTCTTTAGCTAAATAGGGATAAAGTTTTTAACATAAAATGTTGAAGACCTTGGTTTGAGAGTCGAAATTCCCGGAAAGACGGGAATAAGCTTACACCAAATAAAAAGACCAAGAAGCAATACTGTTTACTTACTTGGTCCCGCTTTTATGATGAACCGGCCAATGGGGCCGAATATTACCAAAGAGTACGGCCTCTTCAATCATGTCCTTCACAAACCTATATCCGTCCTAGGTAGTTCCCCCGAAACCTAAAATCAAATTTAGATTTAGACCTAATTGAAGATTAATTGTGCAAGCGGTTTATACAATCAAGAGATTGGTTGCTGTGGCCGTACAATTATTTGGTAATACAAAATTTTTAAGAGCAACTGTTGGTCACAAGCTTATTTTATTTCTTTACAACTACCTTGTTCCAACCAGAATTTAATCCGGCATCATTCTTATCCAACACCGCCGCAAAAATCAAAGCCATTATCAAAATCAGAAATAATACTGCACATTTTCTCATTTCCAAAACATTATAAACCGTCTTTCAATTTTTGACAAGCCGAATATAAATAACAATACCCCACAAGTATGCGGTCTATGTATAAACTGTCCCTTTTTATGTATAATTGGTTTATAGGGTTTTCAGATTGAGTTTGTTTTCCTCTTACTGTTCTTTTATCGTGTACCTAAAATGATGGTTTTTCCCATGATTTGCCTTTTTATACCAGTTATACGTGCTAAATATCCATTAACACATAATTTTATCACTATGTGAAGAATAATTCTAAATTTGATATAACCTATTCTGTATTATGCTAGAAGCTGTAATAGTTGATGACGAAATAAAAGCCCTGCAAAGTTTAAGTTGGGAACTGACCAACTTGAGCGATGAGGTGGATATTATTGCATCTTTTACCGATGCCCGCGAGGCCTTGGATTATTTGGAGCAAAATACGCCCGATTGCCTGTTCTTGGACATAGAGATGCCCGCCATGGACGGGTTTCAGTTTATTAAAAACCTAAAGAACAAGAATTTCCCGGTCGTTATTACTACAGCCTACAACCAATATGCGCTGCAAGCCCTAAAGAATGAGGCCATCGATTATCTTTTAAAGCCCATTGACTCCGATGATCTTGAAGAAACCATTGCCAAGATAAAAAAGTTCAACTCCAAGAACTTGAGCATTGATCGGTTGGAGAAAATTCTGCTCAACTTCAATGCAGAATCACAGAACAAAAAAATAACCATCAACACCGATGGCAAACTGGTCTTCTTGAACAGTGACGACATCCTGTATGCTGAATCGGATGGCAACTACAGTACCATTTTCTTGACTGATGGTCAAAAAATACTACTTACCAAAAAACTAAAAGAAGTAAACACACTTTTACCCCAGAGCAGCTTCTTTAGAATACACAATTCGTACATTATCAATCTCAATAAAATAAAAGAGTTCCTCAAAACCGATGGTTATGTGGTTTTGGAGTCCAATCATAAAATTCCTGTTTCCCGGCAAAAAAAATCCGACTTTTTGGATATGCTTTAATCCCACAATGTCCCCGTGCCTATCGTAAAGCTCCAATACTCCGAAAATCCATATCGACCGCAAAGCACTACTTTGCTCGTGCTATTATTGTTTTCGTTTTTTGGTTCCTTGACCGCCCAGGAAATCCCAAAAGAATTTAAGGATAAGGCCGAAACACTCGTACAACTTCAGCCCAAAACGTATGAAGCTCTCGACAAAGAATTGAATTCAGAAAAAAGGGATACCTCGTTGTTGAGATATTTTGCCAATTTAAGCAAAGAGTATAATTATTTGGTAGGTAGAGCCTATGCCCTGAACCAATTGGGCATGAAATACAGAAATATTTCCCAATATGAAAAGGCGGTGGCCCTCCATGAACAGGCACTGGTAGCCTCCGAGGAGGCCAACAACATCGATTTTAGGGTCCTTAGCCTTAATATGTTGGGAGTTGTGTACAGACGTACCGATGCCATTAAAACAGCCTTGGACTACAACCAAAAGGCCCTGGAGTTGGCAGAGCAGGTCGAAGACCCCTCGAACCATATAAAAAGAAGCATCAATGTTGCGCTGAACGGCATAGGGAACCTGTACCAAACCTTGGAACAGTATGATTTGGCAATACTACAGTTTCGGAGAGCCCTTAAACTTGAAGAAGAACTCGGCAATAAACTGGGGTTGGCCATCAACCATCAAAACATAGGGCATTGCCTTGAAGAAAAAGGAGATTTGGAAGGTGCTCTGGAAAACTACAGAAAATCGCTGGCCTATAATGAAGAGATCGATTCCGATATTGGCCGTTTGATATGCAAGAACAGCTTGGCCCAAATCTATCTTAAACAGGATATGCCCTACTTGGCATTGGTGCTTTTGGAGCCGCTACAGGAAGAGTCAAAAAGAATAGGCGACTTTTCCATAACCTCCCTGGTTTTTATCAATACAGGTTGGGCACAAACAAAATTGGGCAATTACATGGAGGCCGAGGACTTTATTAAAGAAGGTTTGCAAATGGCCCAAAACCGAAACATTCCCAGCAACATTCTGTACGCCTATGAAAAAATGTCGGAACTCCAAAATACCAAGGGCGACTTTAAAAAGGCTTACGAGTATTACAAAAAAGCCGACCAATACGACAAGCAGATTTCCAGTGCCACCAACTTAAGGTACATGAACGATATTATTGTTAAGTACGAAAACGACAAGAAGAACAACCAAATTGCCGTACTTGCCAAGGAAAATGAGATTGTTCGCCTTAGACTGAAAAAGAACCAAACAACACTTCTTGTCAGCGCTCTAATTGTTGGGCTGATTTTATCCATTCTCTATATTCTCTATCGCCAATACCAAAGTAAAAACGAGAAAAGGGTACTGACCTTGGAACAACAGATGCTCCGCAGCCAGATGAACCCACACTTTTTGTTCAATTCGTTAAACTCCATTAAGCTTTACATTATAAACAACGAGCAAAAAAATGCCGTCCATTACCTAAACAAGTTTTCAAAACTGGTACGGAAGATCCTTGAGGCGTCATCCCAAAAGGAAATCCCGCTATCGGAGGAACTCGGAACCATGGAGCTTTATATGAACATCGAAAACATTAGGTTTTCCAACGAGATTGATTTTAAGATCGAAGTGGAAAAAGATATCAATATAGACAATATTAAAATTCCATCTTTGACCCTCCAGCCCTTCTTGGAAAACTCCTTGTGGCATGGATTATCGCCAAAAGATGGCGAAAAGAAAATCCAGATCAATGTAAAGCACAAGGACAAAGGTCACGTAACCATCGAAATAGTGGACAATGGTGTGGGCCGAACCATGGCAGAAGTGAACAAAGAAAACAGGGTACTAAAGAGAAAGTCCTTGGGCATCCGCATTACCAAGGAACGATTGGCCAATTTTGCCAAGGATTATCAAAACAAATTCGATGTGGATATTTTGGACCTGTTCGATGAAAACGGAGACCCGAACGGCACCAAAGTAGTGCTGGACATTCCTACTATCTAAGGTTTTCGGCTGCTACTTCCTCCAATTCCCTGTACCAGTCCTCCCCAAATTTTTGGATCAAGGCATCCTTTACAAACTTATAGATCGGAACCTTTAATTCTTCGCCCAGGGCACAGGCAGGGTCGCAGATTTCCCATTTGTGATAGTTTACCGCCGTAAATTCGGAGTACTCCCTTGTCCTTACCGGGTACAAATAGCACGAAATTGGTTTTTTCCACTTGGTGGCACCTGCCTCATAAGCGGCCTCGAGGCCACATTTTGCCATGCCATTATCGGAAAAAATAACGTAGGCACACTCGTTGTTGTTTACCAGTGGGGTTTCCCATTCGCCATCCTCTCCTTTTACAAAAGAACCATGCTCCTCAATGGCGGCAATGCCTTCAGGGCGCAAAAATGGTTTTACATCTTGATAAATATTTACGAGTTTATCGGTTTCGGAATCATCCAAGGGGGCTCCATATTCCCCTCCTACGCAACAAGCACCTTTACAAGCATTTAGGTTGCACACAAAATCATTTTGCAATATCTCTTCGGATACTATGGTTTTTCCTATCTGGAACATACTAAGGGCTTACTTTTTGGGCAAAGGTAATTCAAAACCGAAAATTTGATGATTTATAAACATTTTATGTAGTCCAAAAGTGTTTTTTACCCGTAAATTTGCCGTCCGAAAAAAATGATGCGATGAATTTTAATTTTAAGGAGATTGCCACCGCTGGAATGGTATTGTTTGCCGTAATCGATATTTTGGGAAGTATCCCCATTATTTTATCCCTAAGGAGCAAGGTTGGCCATGTGCAGTCGGAAAAGGCTTCCATTGTGGCCACATGTATAATGGTTGCCTTCTTGTTTGTTGGGGAAAGTATTCTCTCTTTGATCGGGATCGATGTAAATTCCTTTGCCGTTGCCGGTGCCTTTATCATATTTTTCTTGGCGATCGAAATGATCTTGGGCATATCGCTTTACAAGGATGATGAGCCGGAAACCGCCTCTATTGTACCTATTGCATTTCCGCTTATCGCAGGTGCGGGTACCTTGACCTCCATTCTGTCCCTTAGGGCGGAATATCACGTGGAGAACATTATCGTCGCCATTATCATAAACGTTATCTTTGTATACATCGTGCTTAAGTCGAGTGCAAGAATCGAACGTATTTTGGGCAAAAACGGACTCAATATTATCCGAAAGGTATTCGGTGTAATCCTTATGGCCATTGCGGTCAAGCTTTTTGCCACCAACATCAACGAGTTACTTACGCACAATATTTAAACCATTGATATGAACAAGACCTTTGCTATAGTTTTAATTATACTGGCGTTGGGCCTTATTGCCTATAATGTAACCTTAGTGGATTTTGAAAACCCGCTTCAGGGCGATAGCACCATTGCTTTGATTGGGATAGTGGCCTCGTTGTCTGCCATAGTGCTTATGTTGATCTTTATTACTTCCAAAAAGATAGACAAAAAGCTAAAAGACTAAGAGCCTGTTCAGGAATTTTTGATTGGAATTGATATAGGCCTTTTTTGATGCAGTTTGAGACATAATTTTTAAGCATAGCCGCGGCCACGGTTCAAAATTATAGCAGGACCGATGAAAAGGTCAACGATTTGACCTTTGAAAGAGGGGCCAGATAGTGCGTTGGCAACAAAAAGGGGCACAACAGAACAATTGAAAAATTTCTAAAAAAACCCTAAATCAAGGTTTTTCTTCCACAGCACCAATTTGGGATTGATCTATCCTTGCTTTATCCAATGCTTTCACCTTATTGAGCATGGAATCAAAATCCCCCTTGATCTGGGCAGATAGGTTGGGCGAAAACAATTGTTCGGCAATATTGGCCTTTATATACGCCTTTATCTTTTCCTCATGGGCATAGAAATCCAATTTTACCTTTCTATCCAGTACAAATTGGATGAAGTTATCGAAAAGGATATCATCTACCTTGAATTCGTCCAAGAATTGGTTTTGGTCATAACCATCGTACATGGTCCTGTCCTTTTCCAAATGTTCAAAAACAAAACGGGCAAAAAACTGATAGGTATCGTCCATGCTCTCTATGGCCTCTTCTTGGTTGTTTCCTATCGGAACAAAAACATCGGGGATAATCCCCCCGCCTCCATAGACCACTTTGCCCTTTGGGGTAACAAACTTTAATGAGTCTGCCACTTTAATACTGTCCGCAGATATAAGTTCGCCACTGGTGTAGCGTTCCATAAAACTTTTGTAATAGTCGTGGTTACCGTTTTTATAGGTTTTTTGAATGGAACGTCCCGTTGGGGTGTAGTATCTGGAAACGGTCAGCCTAACCGCTGAGCCATCGCCCAAGTCCATTTCGCGTTGCACCAAGCCTTTTCCAAAGGAACGCCTACCTACAATAGTGCCTATGTCATTATCCTGTAAGGCTCCTGCAATAATTTCACTGGCCGATGCAGAGCGTTCATTAATAAGCACATATACCGGTTTGTTCTCAAAATCCCCTTTTTTGGTGGCGTATGCTTTTTTAATGCGCCCTTTCTTGTTTTTAGTGAAAAGAATCAATTTGTCATCTTCCAAGAACTCGTCGGCCAATTTTTCGGCAATGCCCAAATAACCACCAGGATTATCCCTTAGATCCAAGGTCAGTTTCTCTGCACCTCTTAGTTTTAATTTTCTCAACGCATCTTTGAACTCATCAAAAGTGGATTCGGCAAAACGGTTGATTTTGATATAACCCATCTCGTTGGTGAGCATGTAATACGCTTCAACACTTCTGATAGGAACACGGTCCCGAACCACGGGAACGTCCATTATTTTGTTTTCGGTTTTTCTAAAAACCTTCAAATTCACCTTTGTACCGACCTTGCCCTTTAAGGTAGAGACCACATCATCGTTGGCTATTCTTCTGCCGTAAAGTGTATCCGTGTCGGCCATCAAAATACGGTCGCCCGGTTTTATTCCACTGATGTAACTCGGTCCATTTTTGATGGTTCTTATCACGGTAATGGTATCCCTATACATGTAGAAACTCACGCCGATACCCGCAAAATCGCCTTTCATGCTTTCGGCCACCTCCTTCATTTCATCTTTGGGAATGTATACGGAGTGTGGGTCCAGTTTGCCCAAGATATTGTTCACGGTGACATCCACAATGCTATCGGTATCCACATCGTCCACATATTCGTAGTCGATATAGTCGATGAGCCGATTGAGTTTATCTTTCTTGGAATTGGTGGAGAACAATTTCTCCGGGGAATCATTAAAATGAAGTTTCCCTCCTATAAAAATGCCGATGGCTACCGCTAGAGCAAGTAGGGTAGGCCAAATATATCCTTTGATCTTTTTCATATAGCAATTATGGTTTTAAACCATTTCTTCCAAAACGGGCAAATGGACGATTTCAACTCCTGCCCTTTCCAGAAATTTAATTCCAGAGTCGTCTTTGTATGCATTCTGGTATACCACACGTTTTATGCCAGCTTGGTGCACGAGCTTACTACATTCCCTGCATGGCGATAGGGTAATATAGAGCGTAGCACCTTCGCACGACTGTGTGGATGAGGCAACTTTAAGAATGGCGTTGGCTTCGGCGTGCAGCACATACCATTTGGTATACCCTTCATCGTCCTCGCAAAAATTCTCAAATCCCGTGGGTGTTCCGTTGTACCCATCGGATATGATCATTCTATCCTTAACGATTATGGCTCCTACTTGCTTTCTTTTACAGTAGGACAGTTTGCCCCATTCTTGGGCCATTCGCAAATAGGCTTTATCGTATTTTTCTTGTTTGCTCGCCTTCATAAATCCAAAAAACGCTGATAATTAAATAAATATACCTGCTTTGACAGACCCTTACAACCTTATTCAATAAAATTTAACTTAGGCCCTATATGGGGAACGTAGCAATAAGCAAGGGTATTGTAATGGCAATGATCAAAATGGATGCAACGGCTATAAAAATGGATCGCTTCACCTTTAATAAGTCCAAAATCACATGGGCAATAATCAAAACCACCAATATGATGATGATTTGAGATAACTCAATTCCCGTGGCAAAACCCAATAAGGGCGTAATCTTATCCTCTTCTTCGGCCATCAACATCTTAAAATAGTTGGAAAAGCCAAAACCGTGGATCAACCCAAAGAAAGCGGTGGCCAAAATGTGAAGAAAAAGACCCACGTCCAAGGCCTCTTTGTAGACATAGGCAAAATTGAAAAGCGCCGTAAGCAAAATGGTAACTGGAATCAAGAATTCGATCAGACCAACATCCACAATGGCAACTTCATAAACGGATAGAGCCAAAGAGGTACAATGGGCAATGGTGAAAATGGTGGCCAAAACCAATACCCGTTTCCAATGTTTAAAAGTAAACGGGACCGCTAAAGCCGATAAAAACAAGATATGGTCGTACGCACCAAAATCCAACACATGGTCAAGTCCCAATTTTATGTAGAACAGAAACTCCTGCATGATCTTTTGCCTCCAAATTTAACCAATAAAACCCACTTTTTGTTGATTTTAAATCAACGCAAAACTTTAATTAACTTTGCACGGCCCAACCCAATGTTGGGTCTTTTTATGGTCATGGGAAAAAAGAACACATACGGAATCCGAGCTTTTATCAACGATGTACACCTTTGGTTAGGGCTTGTGAGCGGTATCATTATTTTCTTGGTTTGCCTTAGCGGTACCATCCTTACTTTTGAAAAAGAAATTGAACAGTGGTTCAAAAAAGATATGAAAGTAGTGGCTGTGGGGACAAAAAAATCACTTTCCAGCTTGGTGAACGACCCCAACATCCGATCAAAAGGACTCCTTACCACCATCACTATACCTTCTGATGAAACTTCACCCTACAAATTATCCATTAAGGAAGATCCCAAGCAAAGAAGAGGCTCTACTTATGAAGTGAACCCTTATACCGCCGAAATTTTGGCGCCACAAGAAACGGGGATGGACAGATTTATGTTCAGCATGTTTAAAATGCACCGTTGGTTATTGATGGACATTAAATGGGGAAGACCTATTGTGGGCATTGCCACCATTATTTTTATGATATTGGCCTTATCTGGAATTGTACTTTGGTTCCCTAAAAAAGTAAAATGGAAAACCGTAAAAGCCGGCTTCAAAATCAAGACCAGCGCCAATTGGAAGCGCATCAACCACGATTTGCACAACACCTTGGGCTTTTATGCCTGCATTTTGATATTGATCATGGGCATTACCGGGCTGTGTTGGTCCTTTGAGGGGTATCGCGATGGATTGAGCGCCGTTATGGGGACACGGGTGTTCGGAAACCGTGGCGGGGGCACAGAAGTTGATTTGGAGCGTTTGGACAACGGCAAATCCATTAACTTGGAAGAAGCCATTGCCCTTGCCAATAAGGAGTTGAACTACGAAGGTGAACTAACGGTGAGTTTGCCCAACGAAAAAAACCCGATCTATGGTTTCCGTAAGATTGCGGACAATTCTTGGTCAACCGTGGCTCAGGACAGACTACAGATCCATGAATCGGGCGAAATGATCAACAAAGAAATATATGCCGACAAACCGCTCAATGTGAAAATTGCTTCGGCCATAAAGCCGATTCACACCGGAACCATCTATGGCGGACCTAGCAAGTGGTTGTATTTCTTGGCCTGCTTGATCGGTACCAGCTTGCCCATTACAGGAACCATCATTTACATCAACAAACTAAAAAAGAAGAGCAAAGGAAGAAAGAAGAATAAATCGGCTATAGCTTAGGAAAGTCCTCTTTCCTTTTGAATGGTCTCGTAAGCTTTTTGGACCTCTTTAAATTTTTCTTCGGCCCCATTTCGGATGGCTTCATTTTCGGTGACCACACGATCGGGATGATACTTTTTTGCCATTTTCCTGTAAGCCTTTTTTACCTCATCATCGGTAGCCGTCTTCTCGATTTCCAAAATCTTGTACGAATTGTCCGTCGACTTTATGAACATCGCCATAATACTTTCAAAATCGTGCTGGTTCACTCGAAAATAACCCGCTATCTCCCGTAATTTTTGGATTTCCGCCTTGCTTACCTGTCCATCGGACTGGGCAATCCCAAATAAAAAGTGAAGCATTTGCAAGCGTACCTCGTATCGGGTGCGCTGTACCATAAAATTACAGATATGCTGTGCGGATATCTCCCGATTTTTTATAACATCATTAAACGTCCGGAAAATCGCGTTCGCTTTTTCCTTGCCATAGGTGCTCAAAAAATACTGTCGCACATAATCCAACTCCCTTTGGTTCACCTGCCCATCAGCCTTAATAATTATGGAACAGAGCGAGAGCAGGTTCAATTCAAAATCGGCCGGAGAAACCGATTGCCGGGTAACATTTTCAAATATGGACCTGGGGTTATTTCCAGAACCTCCCATATTATCCAAAAAGGTCCCGACGATAAACCCTAAAATCGCACCCGGAAATCGAAATAAATAATAACCGATAAAGGCGGCTATCCACTTGATCATGTTTCAAAATTTAAACGGCAAAGATAACGGTTTGATAGAGAAACAAAGCTTTAAGCAATGTTAAGGGTGATGAAAAAACGCTAACAATACCGTATCTTTGTACTATAATCAAAAAAAAGCCTATGTATCCAGAAGAATTGGTTAAACCTATGCGAGAAGACTTGGCCAGTGCCGGGTTCGAAGAACTACATACAAGTGAAGCTGTAAATGAGGCCTTAAAAAAGGATGGAACCACCTTGGTAGTGGTAAATTCGGTTTGCGGTTGTGCCGCGGCCAATGCAAGGCCAGCTGCTAAATTGAGCCTGCAAAACAGCAAAACGCCAAACAACTTGGTTACCGTTTTTGCCGGTGTGGATATGGAAGCTGTTGCAACGGCCAGAGACCACATGGTTCCCTTTCCTCCTTCCTCACCAAGCATGGCCTTGTTCAAAAATGGAGAGTTGGTGCACATGATAGAAAGGCACCACATTGAAGGCAGGCCTGCCGAACTTATTGCGGAAAACTTGATGGAAGCCTATAACGAGCATTGCTAAAATCAAGGAAATAAAATACGGAATGGCCACCCTAAAGGGTGGTTTTTTTATTTTTACGGCAACCAATAAAAATGTACACGTGCTAAAACTGCTTTCGTATCCCCTGACCGTTATTTTCTTTCTGCTTTTTGGCCTGGTCTTGGTTGTTTTCCATCCCCTACAGTGGGTTTGCCATACTATGTTCGGGTACAATGCACACAAAAAAAGTGTTTCCATATTAAATTGGTTCATTATGCGGTGTACCAATGTGCTAGGGACACGATACAGTTTCCGTAACAAACAAAACATCCCGACCGACCGACCACTGATCATAGTCACCAATCACCAAAGCATGTACGATATACCCCCTATTATTTGGTATATGCGCAAGTACCACCCCAAATTTGTGAGCAAAATTGAATTGGGAAAAGGAATACCCAGCGTATCTTACAACTTAAGGCATGGGGGTTCCGCTTTAATCGATAGAAAAGACCCGAAACAATCCATCGCCGAGCTTCAAAAATTGGGAAACTATATTGAAACAAACAACCGAAGTGCCGTGATTTTTCCCGAAGGTACGCGAAGTAGAAACGGAGTGCCCAAACCTTTTAGGACAACCGGCTTAAAAGTATTGATGAAGAAGGCGCCCTCCGCCTTGATCGTACCCATTAGTATAAACAACTCTTGGAAACTGTTGCGCTATGGCAAATTTCCGATGGGTCTGGGTTCCCATGTTACTTTTGAAGTACATCCTCCCATAGCGAACCAAGGCAAGGCAGAGGAGCTTATCGCCCAAGTAGAAACCCAGATTGTATCGGGAGTTAAAACCAAATGATGAAGGAAGACCCATTGGTGCAAGATACCATCAATTTTGTCAAAGAGGAACTCCAAGATGCCGAAGGAGGACACGATTGGTTCCATATTGAACGTGTTTTCAACACCTCAAAATTACTGTTGAAACACGAACAGGCAGATGCTTTGGTCGTGCAACTGGCAGCACTGCTCCATGATATTGCCGATCCAAAATTCCACGGTGGGGATGAAAGCATTGGTCCAAAAACCGCGGAAACATTTCTTACATCCAAATCCGTTGATGCGGAGACCATCCATCATGTTGTGAACATCATCAAGCACATGTCCTTTAAGAACAGTCTGGAAACGGAAACGGAAAAATTTACATCCAAAGAGCTTCAAATTGTGCAGGATGCCGATCGTTTGGATGCCATTGGCGCCATTGGGATTGCCAGGGCCTTCAATTACGGAGGTTTTAAAAACAGGGAACTTCACAACCCCACGATTCCGCCCAACCTCAACATGACCAAGGAGGAATACAAAAAATCAAAAGGACCCACGATCAACCATTTTTACGAAAAGCTATTATTGCTCAAGGAGAAAATGAACACGGCAAGCGGAAAAAAACTGGCTGGGGAACGCCATCAATTTATGCTGGACTATCTCCATCAGTTTTACAAAGAGTGGAACGGGGATGAATAATCGCTAGGATTACTCTTTCAGTTTTTTGTATCTTGGGATTTCACTTAAATCAAACTAAACAAAATGCAAAGAAGAAAGTTCATCAAAAACACCGCGGCCGCTTCAGCTGCGTTTTCCATTGTCCCAAGTCATGTAATGGGCAGGACCCACATTCCCCCAAGTGACACGCTGTATGTAGCCGGTTTCGGTGTTGGCGGAAGGGGTAATTCCGTAATCAATGGCTTAAACGACACCGGAAGGGTGAAATTTGTGGCGTTCTGCGACGTGGATGACCGTCGCGCCCAACAAACCTACGAGCAATTCCCCGACGTAAAGCGTTTTAAGGATTTTAGAAAGGTTTTTGATGCACATATAAACGATATTGATGCCATTGCCGTGGCAACTCCAGACCATACACACGCCACCATTTCCTTACCTTTTATGCGTGAAAAAAAACATGCCTACGTGGAAAAACCGTTGACCCACAATATTCACGAGGCACGTTTAATGACCCAAGTTGCAAAAGAGCAGGGTATCGTAACCCAAATGGGAAATCAGGGAGCATCCAGCGATGGTAGCCGAATAGCACGCGAATGGGTAGAATCGGGCATTATTGGAAAAGTACACACCATAGATTGTTGGACCAACCGACCTGTGTGGCCACAGGGCGTTCCCTTGCCTACAAAAAAAGACCGTATTCCAAGAGGATTGGATTGGGACCTTTGGTTGGGACCGGCCAAAATGAGGGACTACAACGATGCTTACCTTCCCTTTAAATGGAGAGGCTTCTGGGACTTCGGAACTGGAGCTTTGGGAGATATGGGATGCCACATTATGGAAACACCTTTTAGCGTTCTTGACCTTGGTTACCCCAAAGAGGCAGAAGCAAGTTGCACCACAGTTTGGGTAGATGATTTTGTGGAAGCGGATTATAGCCATTCCTGTCCCCCTTCTTCCAAAATTCACTTGAAGTTTGAGCACGAAGAGCACGGCGATATCGCTTTAAACTGGTATGATGGTGGTATAAAACCAAACTTGCCCGATGAACTTAAAGATGATGAAACCATCGGTGATGGTGGCGGGGGAACCGTTATGTACGGTGAAAAAGGCATATTGGTATGCGATACCTATTCCCGAAATGCAAGATTGTTGCCGTCCGAAATGATGGACCTGTACAAATCCCCGGCCCCTAAATACGATAGAGTGCCCGGTGGAATGAGTGGACACTTCGCCAATTTTGTGGATGGTTGCCAAAACGGTACGCCCACCTCTTCCAACTTTGAAAAAGCAGGAAGACTTACCGAAACCGTACTGATGGGCAACTTGGCCGTTAAAGCCTTTCAATACAAAGAGTTGCAAGAAGGGAAAACTCCGAGCGATTGGAGTCCTTACAACTCTCCTGGAAGAAGAAAGCTTTTTTGGGATGGCGACAACATGGAGATTACCAATTACGAGAAGGCCAACGACTGGGTAACCCGCGATTACCGCAAAGGCTGGGAATTGAAATAGATTAAGTTTTTTATATTGAAAATGGCCCGTTTTGGGCCATTTTTTTTGCTTATAACAATGCTTGCCCTAGACGCATCCCATTAATCGGCACAGTTGAGGTTTATAGGTTATGGGCACCCTAAAAATAGACTGTGCCTACCTTGGTAATCGACCTGTCCGTTGAACCTAAAATGGACCAAAGGCATAGACCACGGCTCGGCCCGCCAATGGAAAACCTTTGATCGGCTTTTTAAAGGTTGATGGTTCAATTAAGCAAACACCAAGGAACATCTTGTTTTCTTTCTTAAAATAAACATCAAAAGTTTGCTTGCCAATGCCGATTCCTATAATTTTATGCATATATAGTTTTTAAATGCCCGTGGATCATCAATTCTAAGTCAGCCTTTTGGCCCGATGAACCGTTCAATCTTTAGGCATCTGCGGAAAGGGACGGATATTTCGAGCTGTTTTTGGACCAACGACAATAAACAATCTGGCTCTTTCGCTTTTGTGTTCATCCATTTTTAAAGATCAATATAATCCTAACCTCTTGTAAAGATAGTTTAACAGTACATTTTAATTTCTATTGATTCCCGTTTTTGCGGGAAAGAAGATATGGAAGAACAAAAAATCCAAAAGACCGAACTCAAAAAAGCCTGTGTCAATTGTGGGGCAGAGCTAAAATACAAACCTGGCACCACCAGCATTAGTTGTGAATACTGCGGTCATAAGGAGAACATCTCCATAAAAGAAAGCGGTTTTGAAGAGTTAGAGCTGCAACCCTACCTACAAGAAATGGGGGCATTAAGGCACAGCGAGGAAATTTCCATGCTGCATTGCAAAAACTGTGGAGCCGACCAACATGTGGAGGAAAATTATAAATCACTCCATTGCGTGTATTGCGGCCAACCCTTGATCATAGAAGATGCCTACAACGAAAACTGGATTTTGCCCGGTGCCGTTTTACCTTTTCAAATTGATAAAAAACAATCCTTTGCCATTTTCAAAAACTGGGCAAAGCGCTTGTGGTTTGCGCCGAACAATTTAAAAAAGGCTACGCTGGACCCCCAGTTCACCAAAGGACTCTACTTACCGTACTGGACTTTTGATGCGCAACTCCATGCTTCCTATACTGGTCAGCGGGGCGAATATTATTACGAGACACGAAGGGTGCGCAATGCCAATGGCAAAATGGTGACCCAAAGGGTCAGGAAAACCAGATGGTACCCTGCATCGGGGGAAGTTTCGGGATTTGTGGACGATACCTTGATCAAAGCTTCGCACCAAAAGACCGGAAGGATTCCAAGTAAAATTGCCTTTTGGGATTTGAAAAAGCTTCAACCGTTCAACAGTGGATTTTTATCCGGATTTGTTACCGAAAAATATACCATCCCTTTAAAAGATGGCCATTTGCATTCCAAAGAGGTGGCAAAGGACATTGCAGATTCTTGGTGCAGGCGTGATATTGGTGGCGATACCCAACGTGTGCTTTCTATGGATATGAAACTGTCCGAAGAGACCTTTAAACATATTTTGTTGCCTGTTTACGTTAGCGCGTATCGGTACAATGGAAAAGAGTACAACTTTTTCATCAATGGGGAAAATGGACAAATATCGGGCACTCGACCTTATAGTTTTTGGAAAATCTTCTTTACGATTCTAGCGGCACTTGTGGTCATTGGGGTGATTGTCTTCCTATCAAAGAAATAATATGTAGTAATGAAGAAGCTTCTAATCATGCACGGCGGTGCTCATTGGCGGGTTTGGCCTGAAGAATCCCTAAACTTGGTAAGTAAATTGTACAAGTACAAACAAAACACCCAACAAGATTTATTCCTTTTGAAGGGGCAGATCACGGTGTTCGAGAATTTGGGGAGGACAAGTTCTATGCAATGAAACGACATTTTGACCTTTACCTTAAGGATAGCATCCACCTCCCAATATGGAACCTCATCGACGGTAAAGTACACCATAACATCCATTCCCCAGTTTTTGCACGTATATACCTGTAAATAGATAAGTTATGACCTACCAAAAATTTGCAGTGCTCGGCATTTTTGTCGCTCTGCTGTCTTTGTCTTGCAGGGACACCGAAAAAGAGGAAAAGGAACTGAATCAAAAACTGGAACAGATTGAATCTGTGGAACAGACAGTGGATTCAACCGTAAACGATGTGGACCAAAAAGCATCGGAAGTCGAGCAAATGATCCAAGAACTCGATAGTATCTAATCTAAAAAACCCAAAGTCACATGAAACGAATTTTATTGATTGTTTTGTTTTCCATTGCAGCCCTAAACTTGGCCAATGCCCAAGGGAAATCCCAAGAAAAAGGGCAGGGAAAACAAAAAGCCAAGGAAGTCAGGGAAAAATCGAAAGAAGTAGAAGACGAAGTAAAGGAAACTTCTGAAGAAGCCCAAGAAAAAAAGGAGAATGCCAAGGGCAAGGGCAAAGAAAAGGCCGAACGAACCGCTAAAGAAACGGAAAATGAGGCCCAAGAGGAATTGTCCAAGGGTAATTCCTATGGTAGGGAAAAAGGAGATATGTCCGGCAAAGAGTTCGGACAATATCGCGCATCGCAGGCCAAAGAAAAACTCAAGGAATCCGAGGAAGCATTGAAACAAGACGAAGAAACCTTAAGAAAAGGCAGAAGAGCCTTGGCCGATGCCAAAAAACGTGTTGAGGAAGCCAAAAACAGCGGAGAGGACGATGAGATAATCGCTAAAAAGGAAGAAAAGCTAAAGCGGGTGGAAGAAAAGCTGAACGAACTCGAGGTTTCCATTCAAAAAGGAAAACAAATTCTAAAGGAGAAGGCCGACCAGTTAAAAAAAGTGGGCAGCACTCCTGAAATGTAAGTAAATCCAGTCCAATAGGAATTTACAGAAGGGCTGTCCAAAAAGTATTGAAGCGCGTCATTCTGATAAGCAAATCGCTATGGGAACCTGAATCAAGTTCAGGTCGGTGAAAATCGACACTTTGGACAGCCCTTTTTATGTTCTAAAAGACTTCTAATCCAAGAACACTAAACAAACCGGATTAGGGTGTTTTACTTCGTTTAAAAATGTCAAGGTACCATTTTCAGCATCTCTTTTGAATATGGCAATGTTGCTCGTTTTTTTGTTGGCCACCAGTAAAAATTCACCCGTTGGGTCCATGGAAAAATTTCGCGGCCAATCACCATGTACCGATTCCCGCCCCACCAATTCCAATTGACCGGAGTCTTTATCAACTTCAAAAATTACGATGGTGTTTTCTCCTCGGTTGGAGCCATACAAGAACTTTCCGTCCGGTGATAAATGAATATCGGCACAAAAGCTCTCTCCATCAAAATCGGCATCCAAAGTAGAGATCACCTGGACTTCTTTATAATTTCCGTTCCCAGCTTTTTCAAAAACGGAAATGGTACTGTTCAATTCATTGATGACGTACAGCAGCTGACCATTATTGCCAAAGGTAAAGTGGCGTGGGCCCGCCCCATCTTTAAACGGTAAGGAATTTTGTTCCGCTGGCACAAACCCATCCCCTTTTTTATTATACCGTTTAACGGCATCCAATCCCAAATCGGTCACCATAAGGCCACCGGCATTGAACTTGGCCATGTGCGCATGGGATGTTTTTACGGAATCCAACGATTTATGATCAATGATCTGTGGATTATTCGCCAGAGAGCCATCGTCATTTAAAGAAAATATCGAGACATTGCCCCCAGTATAGTTGGCAACGGCCAAATATCCATCCCCTGAAAGGGAAACATGGCAAGGATGCGCGCCTTGGGTTCCCATACTATTTTGAAGCCTCAAAACGTCCTTGTTTAAACTAAAGGCAGTAACACCGCCGCCCAAACTATCAAAATCTGCCGTTTCCTGAACGGCATACAGATTCTTTTTATCATCAGAAATGGCCAAATAAGATGGGTTTGTCAGTTTGGCCGCCAATTGTTGGTTGGACAGTTCTCCTGTATTTGCGTCAAAAGTGTAGGTGTAGATGCCCTCGCTATCACCATCGGTATAAGTTCCAACAAATAGGGTGTACATAGGTTTTTTTTCAGGTTTTTCAGCGCAGGCGATTGCCAAAACAGCAGCTATGCCCGCTAGAATATATTTTTTCATGGATGTTTAGTTAGGCCACCCAAATTAAACATTCTAAATCAAAGAAACAGTATTTAGGAAAGTTCGGATTTGATTTCTTTACTTAGAAAAACACCTGTGACCACGGTCGAAAGCACATCGGCAATACAGAAAGATAGCCACACCCCTATTTCGCCCATAAAATTGGGCAGCACCAAAATCAAGGGGATAAAAAAGAATCCTTGACGGGTCAAGGTCAACAACAGGGCTGGAATGGCTTTTCCTATGGCCTGAAAATAGGCCGCCCCGATCAATTGTATGGCAATGATGGGCGTAGCTGCAAAAACCAAACGCATGGCCAAGGGCGTATGTTGCAGTACAAAATTGTTGGTCGCTATTTCTTTTGCGGACAGTTCGGGCCTATTGCTCAAAAACAAGGATGCGATTTCCGAAGGGAAAACCATGAGTACCACAAAAACCAAGGTTGCGACCAAGGCTGCATATTTAATGGCCGTATATATAGATTCCTTTACCCGATCGTACTTAACCGCACCATAATTATAGCCTGCGATGGGCAAAAAGCCCTGTGTTACCCCGAACACGGGGAACAGGGCAAACATGAGCATTCGGGCGATAATCGCATAGACCGCCACCATGGCCTCCCCACCTAGATTGAACAATATATTGTTCATCAACAAATACACAATGCTGGTTACGGCCTGACGGGCCAAGGTAACAAAACCCAAAGAACCTATTTCACGCAAGATCGGACGATCCAACCCGAAATGGGAGATATCGATCTTCAATTCCGAATTGTCTGATAGAAAAAAATAAAACACATAAAGGAAACAAAGCAAATAGCCTATCGTGGTGGCCCAAGCGGCTCCGTGCATGCCCCAATCAAAAACATAAATAAAAATGTAGTCCATGAGCAAGTTGCCCACGGAAGGTATAATCATGGCAATCATCGCAAAACGCGGTTTCCCTTCGGCACGGATTACGGAGTTGCCCATCATACAGAGTGCCAAAAAGGGAACTCCGTACAAAATGATGGTATAATAAATCTTGGCAGGTTCAAAAATGGAGCCTTTACCGCCAAAGGCTGGAATTAGGTTATCCACATAGTAAAGTCCCAAAGCCACCATGGTAATGGTAACCAATAAAGTCAATGTAATCTGGTTACCGAAGGTTTTAAGGGCCTTTTCCCGATTATTGGCACCCAGGGCCCTCGATATAATGCTAGATCCGCCAATACCAATGGCCATACCCAAGGCGGCGATAAAAAAAGATACGGGCAACACCACATTTATGGCTGCAATGGCTATGGATCCTATCCAGTTTCCCACAAAAATGGAATCCACCAGCACGTTCAGGGACATTACCAAAATACCAATGGAAGCAGGAACGGCCTGTTTGACCAGTAATTTTCCTATAGGTTCCTGCCCAAGTTCATCTGAGGTTATTTTGGCCATGCCACGGTTGTTTGTTGCATTGAAATGGAATTATCGGATATGATATTCGGGCAAAATGGCTTTATCGGCCCAAGTATTGATCCATTTTGCCATGAGTTCGGCCCAATCGTCACGATCGTTCAAACACGGAACGTGGATGTAATCACCTCCTCCGGCTTCTTGGAACTGCTCCTTTCCTTCCATGGCAATTTCTTCCAAGGTCTCCAGGCAATCGCTAACAAATGCCGGGGTAATGACGGCCAAGTTTTTAACACCTGCTTCACCAAATCGTTCAAATTCTTTGTCGGTAAAGGGTTGCAACCATGGGTCGCTGCCCAATCTGGATTGGAAAGAGGTACTCACCTTATCTTCTGGCAAGCCCAATTGTTTTTTTACCAATTCGGTGGTATCGTAACACTGGTGCCTGTAACAGGTATGGTGAGCAACAGAGTTGGTCTTGCAACACTTGCCATTTAGTTGACAGTGGAACTTGGTCGGGTCTGATTTTCTAACATGTCTTTCTGGAATACCGTGGTAGGAGAAAAGGATATGGTCATAATCAAAACCCTTTAGGCCTTCGGCTATGCTTTTTGATAATATTTTGATGTAATCCGGATTACTGTAAAAAGCCGGTAAAGTGGTCAGGTACATTTCTGGAAAATCCTGCTGTTGCACTTCCAATGCCTTTACCACCACCGTTTCGTAGGATGACATGGCATAGTGGGGGTACAAGGGCACCAATAAAACCTCATCGACCCCTTTGTCCTTCAACTCCTGCAATCCTTCTTTTATGGTGTTCGAACCATATCGCATGCCCAGGGCCACGGGAAGCTCGGTATGTTTTTGCACTTTTTCCGCGAATCTTTCGGAAATAACAATCAATGGAGAACCCTCATCCCACCAAATTTTGGAATAGGCTTCTGCAGATTTTCTGGGGCGGGTGTTCAAGATAATCCCTCGAACTATAATATTTCTGAGCACGGGGTTCACATCAATAACACGCTCGTCCATCAAAAACTCATCCAAATACGGTTTAACATCTTTGGCGGTTGGGCTATCTGGCGATCCCAAATTGACCAATAAAACTCCTTTTTTCACGGCTTTTCTATTTAGTCCGCTAAAATACAACACGAAGTGGACATCGCCTTTTCCTCATCAAAATACTTTCTTATGATGAAATAATGTTTTTCGATTTTGTTCAAGCATTCTTACCTGCTTGACCTTTTCTGTCTTATTTTTGAGATATGGAGTCTTTTTACGACAATGTTTCCAAAGAATCCCTCATTTATTTGGGCGTGGCCCTGCTTGTGCTCGTTATCCTTTATTGGGGTACTTCTATTATACTAAAACGCTTGGGGAAAAATCCAAAATACTTGCTGCCCAAAAGTGCCTTTAAACGGTTGGCGTTTCCCTTAATTTTAATTTTTACCTCCGTACTACTCCGAATGAAGGCCCTGCGAGACATTTTCGGCCTTGAAGATGCCGAATACTGGTTTAAAAAAGCGAGTACCGTCCTCTTTATCTTCGCCATGGCCTGGGTTATGATAGCACTAATTAAAATTATAAAAAAGACTGTTATCCAGCATTACGATGTTGGTGCTGCCGACAACCTCAAGGCTCGAAAAGTGTATACCCAGTTTACCATTTTGGAGCGCATTTTTATTTTCATAATAGTTCTACTGGGAATTGGCTTTATGCTGATGAGTTTTGAAGAAATCCGAGAAGTGGGCATCAGTATTTTTGCCTCAGCGGGGGTTGCGGGAATCATTATCGGGTTTTCGGCTCAGCAATTTATCGGAACTATTTTGGCGGGAATCCAAATCGCCATTGCCCAACCCATAAAATTGGACGATGTGGTTATTGTGGAAGGTGAATGGGGCAGAATCGAAGAAATTACGCTCACCTATGTGGTAGTGGGTATTTGGGATAAAAGACGTTTGATTGTTCCTACGCCTTACTTTATAAACCAACCCTTTCAAAACTGGACCAAGACCTCATCGGAACTTATGGGAACCATATTTTTATATGTGGATTATAATGTTCCGTTTGATAAAATTAGGGAAGAACAAACCCGTATATTAAAAAATACCGACCTCTGGAACGGCAAAGTGGATGTGGTTCAGGTTACCGACACCAAGCCCAATTACGTGGAGATAAGAAGCTTGGTAAGCGCCAAGGATTCGCCCACCGCTTGGGATTTGCGCGTACATGTAAGAGAAAAGCTCATTGTATATTTGCAGGAAAATTATCCTGAAAGTATTGCAAGGACCACCCGATTATCCGTTGAACATAAAAACGATTTTAATGAGAAATAGAACCTTAATTGCCCTTTTGATTTTGGCGATCCATGCCAATGCACAACAAATCACTTGCTCGCCTGGGGACAAATCCCTTTTTAAAACCAAAATCAATGATTTAGAGCAAACAAAAGCCTCCAACCTAGGCGATACCATAGCCTTGGTGGGCCAATCTTTTTTGGGAACGCCCTATGTGGAAAAAACCCTTGAAGTTGGTGATACCGAAACACTGGTCGTGAATTTTGGAGGGCTGGACTGTACCACCTTTGTGGAAAATGTGCTGGCCTTGAGCTTGATGCTTCAAAACCAACAGAAAGACTTTGAAAGCTTCACTCAAAACTTGGAGACCGTTCGGTATAGAAATGGGAAGTTGGATGGGTATCCTTCTCGCTTACATTATTTTACGGAATGGATTCGTAACAACGAGAAAAAAGGATTGGTCAAGGACATAACTGCCGAATTGGATGGTGTTGAGCTAGAAAAACCCATTAATTTTATGGGTACCCACCGAAACTTGTATCCTTTTTTGGCCAGCGACGAGAATTTTGAAGCGATGTTGGCAGTAGAAAAAGAAATTGCCAAAGAAGCGCTTTGCTACTTGCCACAAGACCAAATTGAAAGCAGGGAACATCTTATCAAATCAGGTGATATTCTTGCCTTGGCCACCTCTATAAAAGGGTTGGATGTGACCCACACTGGAATTGCCATCCATCAACCTGATGGAAGGTTGCATTTATTGCATGCCTCCAGTAAAAATGGCGAAGTGGAAATCTCCGATTTGCCCTTGGCGGATTATCTCAAAAACATCAAAAGCAATATTGGTATTATTGTGGCCAGGCCCACTTTACTTTCGCTTTAGGCACCATTCAATGGCCCCCAGCAAATGATTTCGGAACATGGGCTCGTCATAAGAGTCTTCGGTATGCCCTCCGCCTGTGTAAAAAGCTCTTCCCCCGTCAAATTCGTGATACCACGCAATAGGATGATTGGAGCCGTTGGTTCCGCCTTCGTAGGTACTCTCATCCAAATTGAGCAAAACCGTGGTACTGGAACCCAGGTTTTTGAAGTTATACCACTCATCCGTTCTTATCCACGAATCTGGTAAGTGCGCTGTTGATGGATGGGCTTTGCTTACCACATCAATGGTTGCTTTTCGGACATTGGGATCGTTGGGATGGCTCACAAAATAACCGCCAACCAGTTTCCCGTACCAAGGCCAATCGTATTCGGTATCGGCGGCTGCATGGACACCTAGGAACGAACCCCCTCCTTTGATGTACGATTCAAATGCACGTTGCTGTGCATCGTTCAACACATCCAAGGTTGTATTCAAAAAAACCACCAATTTATAGTTTTGAAGGTTTTGGGATGTAAAGTCTTCACCTGACTCGGTTTGCAAGGCAACAAAGCCATTCTGCCTGCCAAGTTCCCTAAGGGTTTGCACTCCTTTTTCAATGGATTTATGTCTCCAGCCTTCGGTTTTGGTAAATACCATCACCAATTCCGGCATTTTTACATCTTCGTTTTCTTTTGCGGGTTCCTCTTGGGCACAAGCACAAACTACAAAACAAAAGGTTAGTAACAGGACGGTAAATCTCATAGTCATAGTTTTAGACGTTTGAAGTTAAGTATTTTTTTGGTGTAGTGCCGAACTTCTTTTTAAAGGAAGCAATAAAATGACTGGCGGTACTGTACCCCACTTTCAATCCTACTTCGTTCACATTGTGTTTGCCCGTTTCCAACATTTTTCGGGCATATTCCATTTTATAATCGAACAAGAAGCCAAAAACGGAATCGCCGTAAATCTGTTTGAACCCCTCTTTCAACTTTTTGAGGCCCAACCCAACTTCTTGGGAAAGTTCGGCCAAAGTGGGTGGCTCTGCCATTCGGGAAATCATGATTTCCTTGGCCATCCGAATCCGGCGCACATTGTCCTCATCGGCCAAATAAGGGCATTGTTCCAAATCTGCATCTTCGGTTTTGTTGAAATACAGGGAAATCAATTCGTATACCTTGCCTTTCAAGTACAATTTTTTGATGGATGGGTGAAGGTTGAAATTCATCAACTGACTCAATACAACCGCGGTTGCAGGTGACACTATTTCTTGGGAATAATATTTCTTTTCCTTGTTATCATCACTTAAAAAAGGAATGTAATCCGCTTCGTCCGAAAACAAGGAGTGAAATTTTCTAATGGTCATCACAACGGAAAGCAACCAAGAACCAGGCGAAACAATCAGGTCCAAAGGCAGATTCTTTTGGGTATTGTATAGGAGCAAGGAGTTTTCCTCGTTCACCTCCAAATAATAGTTGCCCTCGTTAAAATTAAATTTTGACCTCCCCTTTAAACAAAAGTGGAATTGTATGTACGAACTGTCGATATCCCGTTCAATAAGCTTTGGTTCTTGGGCATCGTTTTGGATCTTGAGTATGTAAATCCCGTCCTCGACCAAAATTTCGTCATACGAACCTCTAGCGATATTTTTCATATTTGTTTTCAATCCGGTATTGCTTTTTACTTAATTTAGAATCGCTCTAAATTGTGTTTATTACCATCAAATTTATCAATAATAACAATGCTTTCCATCATTTTCATCAAAAAAATAACATAAAATTACAGCGACGGTTATTTATAGTTCCGCTAGCGTTATTTTTTGGCCTACAACCCTATTATTTTTGTCCTGCGATTTATATCCTTTATGAGGAACTACCATATTTCAAAACATAATTCCTTCTACGCCATTGGGTTGAGCTATAAGAAGGCGGATGCAGAGGTGAGAGGAAAGTTCAGTCTGGATGTTCCCGCCATTGACCATATCTTGGGCAAGGCCAAGGAAATCGGCATTGATGGTCTTTTGGCCATTTCCACCTGCAATAGAACCGAGCTTTACGGTTTTGCACAGCATCCCTATCAATTGATCAAACTACTTTGCGACCAAACCAATGGTACCGTCGAAGAATTTCAAGAAGTAGCCTATGTGTACAAAAACCATGATGCCATTTCGCACATGTTTAAAGTAGGTACCGGTCTTGATAGTCAGATTTTGGGGGATTTTGAAATCATTAGCCAAATTAAGCAAGGGTTTTATCGATCCAAAAAGCTTGAGATGGCCAATCCGTTCTTGGAGCGTTTATGCAATGCTGTGATTCAGGCCAGCAAACGCATCAAAAACGAAACGGAACTATCATCTGGCGCCACATCGGTGGCATTTGCTTCGGTAAAATATATTCTGGACAATGTTGATGATATTTCCAACAAGAATATATTATTGTTCGGAACGGGAAAAATTGGAAGGAACACTTGCGAGAATCTGGTGAAGCACTCCGACAATTCCCACATCACCTTGATCAACAGGACCAGGGAAAAAGCAGAGGACATTGCGGGCAAGTTCCAATTGACCGTAAAGGACTATGGCGACCTGCAAACCGAGATTAGAAAGGCCGATATTCTTGTAGTGGCTACCGGAGCGCAGTTGCCCACGGTTTCCAAGGCCTTGATCTATACCAAAAAACCGTTGTTGGTCTTGGATTTATCCGTTCCCAAAAACGTGTCGGACGATGTGAAGGAATTGGACAATGTGACCTTGGTGCATTTGGACCAACTTTCACAAATCACGGACGAGACCTTGTCCAAAAGAAAGGAATATGTCCCCAAAGCGGAAGCAATCATAGAAAGGGTGAAAAAGGATTTCTTGAAATGGTTGGAGACCCGAAAGTTTGCCCCGGTGATCAATGCCCTTAAGGACAAACTGAACACCATGAAGACCGAGGAAATCGATTTTCAGACCAAGAAAATTGAGGGATTCGACCAAATACAAGCGGAAATCATCTCGGACCGGATCATCCAAAAAATCACCAAGCAGTTTGCCAACCACCTAAAGAGCAACGAGGTAGATACCGAAGACAGTCTGGAGCTTATACAAAAAGTTTTTCAGCTAGAACTACATTCCAAATGAGCAAAATCATCCGAATTGGAACCCGCGACAGCGAACTCGCGCTGTGGCAAGCTACCACCGTGCAACAAAAGCTGGAGGGACTGGGGTATGACACCATTTTGGTCCCCACTAAATCCATAGGTGACCAAGTGTTGGACAAACCCTTGTACGAACTTGGTGTGACGGGAATTTTTACCAAAACCTTGGATGTTGCTTTACTAAAAGACCAAATTGATATTGCTGTCCACTCCATGAAGGATGTGCCCACGCAACTCCCTAAAGGAATAGTACAGGTTGCCGTTTTGGAACGGGCCGTTAGCCATGATGTTTTGGTCCATAAAAGTTTGGCTTTTTTAAATGCTGACCAACCCGCCACCATTGCCACGGGTAGTTTGCGAAGAAAAGCGCAATGGCTGAACAAATATCCCAACCACAAAGTGGTCGATTTAAGGGGAAATGTGAATACCCGACTGCTCAAATTAATCGAAAACGATTGGCAAGGGGCCATTTTTGCCCAAGCAGGGTTGCAGCGGATCAAATTGTTGCCCAAAGATGCCCTGTATCTGGATTGGATGGTTCCCGCTCCAGCGCAAGGGGCCATGCTGGTCGTGGCCAAAGAAGAAGATGACTTTACCAAAGAAGCATTGGTAAAACTCAATCACCCAAGTTCGCAAACCGCCACTACCATCGAACGTGATTTTTTACGCACTTTGGAAGGGGGGTGTACCGCCCCAATTGGTGCGTTGGCCCAAATAAAAGATCAAACGGTTTATTTTGAAGGGGTTGTTTTCTCGTTGGACGGAAAACAGAAAATCGACATCAAAAAAGAAGTAAGACTGTCCGAAGCCAAAGACCTTGGGAAAATTTCTGCAGAAGAGGTTTTGCAAAAAGGAGGCGATAAGTTGATGCAGGAAATCAGAAATGAAAACAGTGCTCTCCACTAAAATACTGACCCCTTCACAAAAGGAGCTCTTTCTAAATTCCGGTTTGGGATTGGTGGAGTACGATGCCCTGAAAATTGAATTTTTAGAGGTGAAAATTCCCTTGGACTACGTTAACTACATTTTCACGAGCAAGAATGCCGTAAATGCCTTTTTAAGGCAAGTTGAACATTTGAACAAATCCAAGTTCAATGCCTTTTGTGTTGGTGAAAAGACAACGTCTCTTTTGGTAGAAAATGGGCTGAAAATTGCTGAAATGGCCGAATATGCATCAGCATTGGCCAAAAATATTGTAGAGCGATATCAAAATGAGACATTTGTATTCCTTTGTGGCAACAAAAGGAGAGATGAACTTCCTGATATGCTCACAAAAAATAACGTTCAGTATAAAGAAGTGGAGCTGTATCATACCCATCTAAACCCAAAGGCATTTCAAAGGGATTTTGATGGCATTCTGTTCTTTAGTCCCAGTGGGATTAGAAGTTATCTTTTGGAAAACAGTATTGGAAACAGCACTTTGTTCTGTATTGGAGAAACAACTGCTGCTGAAGCCCAAAAACACTCAAACCATATCATTGTAGCCAACAAACCAACAGTGGAAAATGTGTTGGCACAGGCGATAAAAGAACTGTCATTCCGCCCGGATGCTGAGCGTAGTCGAAGTACAATGCGAAATCAAAAAAAACCTTAAAAAGATTCCTGATGGAGTTTATGCTGACTTAAACGAAGTACAGGAATGACAAATTAAAATCTATGATTAAAAACGACTTGTTCCTAAAAGCTTTAAAAGGTGAAACTGTTGAACGTCCACCCGTGTGGATGATGCGACAGGCAGGACGCTATTTGCCCGAGTTTATGGAACTCCGTAAAAAATACGATTTCTTCACCCGATGCCAGACCCCAGAACTGGCTTCCGAAATCACTGTACAGCCCATTCGCCGATACGGAATGGATGCCGCCATTTTGTTCAGTGATATTTTGGTGATTCCGCAGGCCATGGACATCGAGGTACAGATGAAACCCAACTTTGGGCCCTATTTGCCCAACCCTATCCGCTCCCAAGCTGATTTGGACAAGGTGATTGTTCCCGATATCCAGGATTCATTGGGTTATGTGATGGGTGCCATTGCCATGACCAAGGAAAAGTTGAACGATGAAGTTCCATTGATCGGTTTTGCAGGCTCCCCTTGGACCTTACTTTGCTATTGTGTGGAAGGTCAGGGTAGTAAAAGTTTTGACAAAGCCAGGGGATTTTGTTTTACACAACCCGAAGCTGCCCACGAATTGCTTCAAAAAATAACGGACACCACCATCGCCTACCTTAAAGCAAAGGTCAAAGCTGGAGTAAATGCTGTTCAGGTTTTTGATTCTTGGGGCGGAATGCTTTCACCTCAGGATTATCAAGAATTTTCTTGGAAATATATGCAACAGATTGTGGATGCCTTAAAAGATGAAACGCCCGTAATCGTTTTTGGAAAAGGATGCTGGTTCGCTTTAAAAGAAATGGCAAACTCTGGAGCTTCGGCCGTTGGGGTCGATTGGACCTGTTCCCCTCAAAATGCAAGATATTTAACCGGAGGAAACGTCACGCTGCAAGGTAATTTTGATCCGGCCCGCTTGCTTTCTCCTCCTGCTACAATCAAGGAAATGGTCACCCAAATGATCCGGGATTTTGGAAAGGACAAGTACATCGTTAACCTTGGTCACGGTATTTTGCCACATATTCCCGTAGAGAATGCAAAAGCATTTATTGATGCCGTAAAAGAATACAAGGAGTGAACCTTTTTGCAGTACTAAAACGGGTTGATTTTAAAAATATACTGAAAGTTATAGGTATTGGATTAAGCCGTCCCCATTTTATTTGGCCAACCATAAAAGCTACCAAGGATTGCATATCCATATCGACCAAAAACTACGGCAAACTCCACCATAAAAATGGCCCTGCCAATGCGTTCAGACACGCTTTTTGGAATTATCTGATTGCAAAACGGTGTTTTAAATGGCAAGAAAATGAGGAAGTCGTATTAGCTTGGGCAAAAAAGGTGACGGATTGGCACGAGGCTTCATTTCCGAATAAAAGTTTGCCAAAGGCAATGGACTTGCACAATAACAAAGTGGGTCGTTTCATTTTTGAGCAAAACAGAGAAAAATCAGAACAAGAGGTCATCGAGGTATTAAAGCTAATGGCTTTGGAATCCATCAAAATTGATGGGAGTTCAACCCTTTCTGACCATAAAAACCGAATGGTACATATTTTAGCACAATGAAGGATAAGTTTTACCAATACATTCAACAACTACAGGACAGCATCACTTCAAAACTGGAAGAACTGGACGGAAACGCTACGTTTCAGCAAGACCTTTGGGAACGCGAAGAAGGCGGTGGCGGTAGAACCCGTGTCATTGAAAACGGAGCTGTTTTTGAAAAAGGTGGCGTAAACATTTCCAATGTGCACGGCCCCTTGCCAAAAAGTATGCAAAACTATTTTGGTGTCGATGATGTCGATTTCTTTGCCTGTGGCCTCAGCTTGGTGATTCACCCCAAAAGTCCGATGGTGCCCACCGTGCATGCCAATTGGCGCTATTTTGAGATGTACGACAAGGAGGGTAAGATCGTGGACCAATGGTTTGGTGGCGGACAGGACCTCACCCCTTATTATTTGTTCGAGGAAGATGCAGCCCATTTTCATGCAGTTTGCAAAAAAGCCTGCGATGCCCATAACCCAAAATTTTATCGGGACTACAAAAAGAAGTGCGACGATTATTTCTGGAACACCCACCGGAATGAAGCTCGCGGGGTAGGTGGATTGTTCTTCGATTATTGCAAAGCAACCGAAGAAACGAGCATGGAAGACTGGTACAATTTTGTAACCGAGGTCGGGGATAGTTTTTTGGAGGCCTACGCACCCATTGTAGAAAAAAGAAAAGACCTACCCTACTCTGAAGATCAACGCAATTGGCAAGAAATTAGACGGGGACGTTATGTGGAGTTCAATCTAGTGCACGACAAAGGCACCCTTTTTGGGCTGAAAACCAATGGCCGTATTGAAAGTATATTGATGAGTCTGCCCCCACACGTACAATGGCGATACGACCATCATCCCGAAAAAGGAAGTGAGGAAGATAAGTTGATAGAAGTACTACAAAGCCCAAAAGATTGGGTTTAATGCGTAGTTTTGCCTTGAAACCAAGCCTATGAGACAGAAAATTTACCAAATAGATGCATTTACCAGCCAGACTTTTGGCGGAAATCCCGCTGCGGTCTGCATTTTGGATTCGTGGTTGAATCCAGAATTAATGCAAAAAATAGCCCAAGAGAACAATTTGGCCGAGACCGCTTTTGCCGTCAAAAGAGATGACCAGTACGAATTGCGATGGTTCACCCCGGAAGTGGAGGTCGATCTCTGCGGACACGCCACTTTGGCAACCGCCTTTGTGCTCTTTCATTTTTACGAATTTGAAAAAAATACCATTCAATTCTATTCGCCCCGAAGCGGGAATCTAATCGTGAACAAGGCAGACAATGGTTGGTTGACCATGGATTTTCCGACAGATAATCTCGTAGCCATACAAAATATGGAAGCGTTGGACAATGCCATAGGGCAAAGCCCGATTAAAACCCTGAAGGGCAAAACGGATTACATGATGGTCTACCAATCCCAAAAGGAAATTGAGGCCCTTGAACCCAACCACCATCTGTTGGCGCAATTGGATGTTCGGGGGGTTATCGTAACTGCTCCGGGGGACGAAGTGGATTTTGTATCCCGCTTTTTTGCTCCCGCTTGTGGCATTCCCGAAGACCCCGTTACAGGTTCGGCGCACACTTCACTTAGCCGATATTGGTCAGAGGTTTTGGGCAAATCCAAAATGACCGCCAAACAGCTTTCCAAAAGAGGTGGTGATTTGGTCTGTGAATACTTGGGCGAACGAGTAAAGATTTCAGGAAAAGCCGCGCTTTATTTAACAGGAGAAATTGATATTTAATATCAGCTAAAACCATCAACTATGTACCCACTCATACGAAACAGAAGACTCCGCGCATCCGAATCCGTTAGAAGATTGGTTCGGGAAACCACCTTGACCCCAGATGACTTTCTGGTGCCTCTTTTTGTAGTGGAAGGCAAAGGAGTGAAAGAAGGGATTGCTTCAATGCCCAACTATTTTAGGTTGAGTTTGGACAATCTTGAAAAAGAAGTAAAGGAACTTTGGAAAATGGGACTTTGTTCCGTGCTCCTTTTTGTGAAGGTCGATGATAAGCTTAAAGATAATAAAGGAACCGAGGCATTAAACCCGAACGGGCTGATGCAACGTGCCATAAAAACGGTGAAAAACGCCTGTCCACAAATGTTGGTGATGACGGATGTCGCGTTAGATCCCTTTTCGTCCTACGGTCATGATGGCATTGTGGCCGAAGGGCAAATCCTGAATGATGAAACCGCTGAGGTTCTGGCAGAAATGAGCGTATCCCACGCCAAGGCAGGAGCCGATTTTGTGGCCCCCAGCGATATGATGGACGGTAGAATTTTGACCATTCGAGAAGCTTTGGAGGACGAGGGCTTAATCAATACAGGTATTATGGCATATTCCGCTAAATATGCAAGCGCATTTTACGGTCCCTTCCGCGATGCCCTGGACTCTGCACCTGTTGATATTGCCAATGTGCCCAAAGACAAAAATACCTATCAGATGGATTATGCCAATCGGCATGAAGCTATAAAAGAAACCCAAATGGACATTGACGAAGGAGCCGACATCGTGATGGTTAAACCCGGTTTGTGCTATTTGGACATTGTTCGGGAAATCAAAAATGAAGTGGAAGTTCCCGTTGCCGTATATCAGGTTTCTGGAGAATACGCCATGGTAAAAGCCGCCGCCGAGAAAGGCTGGTTGGACCATGATGCTGTGGTCTTGGAGCAATTGACGGCCATAAAACGGGCCGGTGCGGATATTATCGCCAGTTATTTTGCCAAGGATTTTATTAGAACTTTGGGCTAAACCCCGACAAAAATGAAAAAAATTGCGGCTTCGTTGCTCTTCATCACTTTAGTGATGCCCTTTGGATTTGCCCAGCGGGAGCTCATCCATGCCTACCCGTCCAAATTGGGTTTTGATGAAGCTTTCATCAACCAAAAAGTGGATTCCATTATGGAAATGGGCATCGATAGCATGGCTTTCCCGGGCGCCCAACTTTTGGTCGCCAAGAACGATACCGTAATTTTTCACAAAGCCTACGGATTCCATACCTACGATAGCGTTCAAGCTGTAGCCTTGAACGACCTGTACGATTTAGCTTCCATTACCAAGATTTCCGGGCCCTTGCCTGCCCTGATGAAGTTGGTGGACGAGGGCAAACTCGATTTGGACCAACCTTTTAGCAACTATTGGAAGCCTTGGAGACACCGAAAGGACAAGAAAGACCTCACTTTACGCGAAATTTTGGCGCATCAGGCCGGTTTGGTGCCCTACATTGTTTTTTTGCAGAAAGTGTTGCGTAAGAATGGTAAAATCAAAAAACGCTTTGTTCGGAATTCATCCCATAAAAGATTTCAAGGACAAGTGTATGATGGGCTCTATATCAACAATCGGTTCGAGCGAAAAATGAGCCGTATCATCAACCGGTCTAAAGTTTCCGATCAGAAGAAATACGTGTATTCCGGGCTCACCTTTCTTATTTTCCCTAGATTGATTGAACAGCTCTCAGGAACCGACTATCAAACCTATTTGCATGAAAACTTCTATCAACCTTTGGGGTGTCATACCTTGGGATACCTGCCCAAAGAAAATAACTACGTGAACGCCATTGTGCCCACCGAAGTGGATTCGCTTTTCCGGAAAACGCTGGTAAAAGGTTGGGTGCACGATGAAAATGCTTCGCTCAAAGGTGGGGTTTCTGGCAACGCGGGATTGTTCGGAACGGCAGATGACTTGGCGAAATTGATGCTATTTTATCAAAATTATGGCGAGGTAGATGACCAACAGCTTATTTCGACCAAAACCGTAAAAGAGTTTACCGAAGTGCAGTACCCAGAAAACGAAAATCGCAGGGGGTTGGGCTTCGACAAACCTTTGCTCAATAACGCAGAACTACCATTGGAAGAGGCCTACCCCTCCCCTTTGGCAAGCCCAAAAAGTTTTGGCCACTCCGGCTTTACGGGAACCTTTGTCTGGGCCGACCCTGAAAACAAGCTCACTTTTATTTTTCTATCCAACCGGGTGTATCCGTCCAGGGACCATCGCCAACTATACGATCTGAACATCCGAACGGCCTTGCAGGATGTTTTTTATAAAGCGGGGGGATTAGCCATTCAAAATTAATTCCAAATCCCTATCTTGGTACTAAAGATTCTACCATTTTATGGGACTACTTATATTTTATGCCCTTATTTCCATTTTCTTCTCATTCCTGTGCTCCATTTTGGAAGCAGTATTGTTGAGCGTCACACCTACCTTTATCAATATAAAAAAGCAAGAGGGCAAAGATTATGCAAGCTCTTTGGAAAAGCTTAAAAAGGATGTGGACAAACCTTTGATCGCCATCCTCACCCTAAACACCGTTGCGCATACCGTCGGTGCCATTTTGGTAGGGGTACAGGCAAAAGTAGCTTATGCAGAAATGTATGGAAGCACCAAGCGCACCCTTTTTGGGTTTTCCCTTACCGAAGATCTTATGGTCGGAATCGTATCCACCTTGATGACCATATTGATTTTGGTCGCCTCAGAAATCATTCCAAAGACCATTGGCGCCACTTTCTGGAAACAGTTGGCCAACTTTACCAGTAAGGCACTTAACATTATGGTATTTGTGCTTAAATGGACTGGATTGCTATGGTTGTTGCAGCTTTTCACCAAATTGGTGGGGGCAAAAGCCGAACATGGCAGTGTGTTGAATCGGGAGGATTTTAGCGCTATGACCGAAATTGCCCATGAAGAGGGTGTTTTCAAGGAATCGGAATCCAAAATGATAAAAAACCTGCTTTATTTTGATGAGATTTTGGCACGCGATGTAATGACCCCGAGAACTGTAATGAAAGTGGCATCCGAAGACACTACCATAAAGAAATTTTTTGAAAAAAACAGACCCTTGCGCTTTTCAAGAATTCCGTTGTACAAAGATCGGATGGACAACATTACGGGCTTCTTTTTAAAGGATGAGTTGTTGGAGGCCATCATCAATAAAAAGGGCAATGAAAACCTATCTACGATCAGAAGGGAAATACTGGTAACAAATCGTAGTAAGTCCATAAATGACCTTTTCAAAAAATTTGTGCAGAAAAGAGAACACATTTCTTTGGTAGTGGACGAGTATGGCTCGGTAAGCGGGTTGGTCACCATGGAAGATGTGATCGAAACCCTGCTCGGATTGGAAATTATGGACGAAAGCGACAATGTGGAAAACCTACAAACACTCGCCAGAAAAAACTGGGAAGCCCGTGCAAAACGATTGGGAATCATTGAAGGTGAAGATGAGCTAGAATAATGGAAACTGCTTATTTACAGACTCCTATTGGAACAGCAGAGTTGAAAGGTGATGCAAATGGCCTTGCCTCTATCACTGTCTTGGACAATAATAAACCAAATGGTACAATTCCCGTGACTTTACAGGATGCCGCCAAGCAATTTCAAGAATATTTTGATGGAGACCGAAAGGTATTCGACCTAAAACTAAACCCCACCGGAACGGATTTTCAGAAAAAAGTTTGGAACGCTCTTCTTGAAATCCCATTTGGAAAAACCATTTCTTATTTGGAACTTTCCAAGCAGCTCGGTGATGTAAAAGCCATTCGTGCAGTAGCCTCGGCCAATGGTAAAAATCCACTTTGGATTGTGGTTCCTTGTCACCGCGTAATCGGAACCAACGGAGACCTCACAGGATATGCAGGTGGACTGCATAGAAAAAAATGGTTATTGGAACACGAGAGTCCTGCCAAGCAGACGGCTCTTTTTTAATTAGTTGCCATGCTTTATAAACTTAACCTGGAGTATATCCTTTTTTTGGATATCGAGACCGTACCCCAACAGCAACATTTCACCGACTTGGATGAAACCGCCCAGCTTTTATGGGAACAGAAAACGCAGTACCAGCGCAAAGACGAGTTTACCGCCGAGGAATTTTATGACCGTGCGGGGATTTGGGCCGAGTTTGGGAAAATTGTTTGCATTTCCGTTGGGTATTTTAATAGTAAAGGCGATTTGAGAACCTTTAGGGTCACTTCCTTTTATGGTGAGGAAATACAAATCCTTAAACAATTCAAACAACTTCTTAAAGATCATTTTAGCCAAGTTAAGCATCTTTTGTGCGCCCATAATGGCAAGGAGTTCGATTTCCCCTATATCGCCCGCAGAATGGTGATAAACGGCATCAATCTACCCTACAAACTGGATCTCTTCGGTAAAAAGCCTTGGGAGGTCCCCCATTTGGATACCATGGAACTCTGGAAGTTTGGCGACTACAAACATTACACCTCCTTAAAACTGTTGGCACATGTACTGGGCATTCCATCTCCTAAAGATGATATGGATGGCAGTATGGTAAAAGATGTGTTTTATAAGGAAAACGATATTGATAGAATCATCAGGTATTGTGAATTGGACGTGGTGACGACCGCACAAGTATTCTTACGGTTACGAAATGAAGCACTTCTGGCCGATGAAGAGATTAAGAAAGTTTAATCAGGAGTCGAAGTTATCAATCCATAGTTGGCCATGGCAGCCGTGTCATTCCTGCCAAAGCAGGAATCCACTTTAAAAAGCCCAATGGATTCCGCATCGTACTTCGACTATGCTCAGCATCCGTGCGGAAGGCATCAATAACTAGTTCTTATAAAACTTCGTGCTTTTGATTCCCGAATAATCCTGAACCACCAGTACATATAATCCAGAAGACAAAGAGGACACATTGATGGAACCTTCGGTCTTTCCTTTTTTAATCACGTTGCCAGAAGTGGTCACGATGGAGAACTCGGCATCTTTGGACAAGTCCGCCTCCACGTTTAAATAATCAACAGCGGGATTCGGATAAATGGTTATGTTCAATTCTTGAGGGACGAACATCGGGGCACTTTGTATCAGCACTGTTTTTGCACCTTTAAACGCAAAGGCAATAGTCTCGGAGAATTCGGATACGACATTCTCGGTACAGATAGAACGAACACGGGCTTCGTACACTTTGCCTTCTTCCAAAGCGGTAAGCTCAAAGTTGTTTTCCCAGATCAATTCACTTTCCCAATTGTCCGTATCAATGCTCTTGTATTGCACTTCAAATAAGGTTTCTTCAGCATCGTCCCAAGAAATGGTTGTGCCCTCGCTGGAGGAACCTTCCAAATCCACATCCGAAGGAGGTGCTATGGAACAATTGGACACTTGTGCCCCGGAAACAATCAAGGAAAAATCTTGAAGACCATTTTTCAACCCTCCCTTGTGCGAAATGGTAATGGTGTAAGTACCTCTTGCATTTGCTACCTCAATACGCTCAAAGGGATCAACCGTGTTATCTCCTTTAGTAGCGACATCATTGGCCTTGGCAGGGTTCAATTTCCACGGAAAGTAGGTTTCTCCGTCCTTGGTTATTCTAATATCCAAATCGTTTATCAAAGCGGCTCGGGTACTGTTAAGCTCTCCCCGGTTTATGTATTCGGATTCTGGATCGGTCCAAGATATGGAGGCCATCAATGGTTCATTTTCCATGGCCAAAACCGTTATGGAGTAGGTTTCTCCGTCTGATAGCGTTTCTTCGTTTATCAAAGTGGTATACTCTTTATTCTGAAGCACCTCTGCCGCGGATTTTGCATTCATTATACCCCACCCCATTTTATAATCCGGCCCTTTGGCATCCACATCATCGGCAGTATGAAGCGCAAGTCCTTTTAAGGTAGCCGCTTTCATATAGGAACCAAAAAGCTCTTCGTGATATTGTTGCAATAACAAAAGTGAGCCAGTAACCCCAGGTGCGGCCATGGAAGTCCCCGCAGAAACCTGGTAACTGCTGTTGGTGGCCGAACTTGTGGAAAGAATATCCCCACCATCCCCTGCCAAATCGGGTTTTACGCGACCATCATCTACAGGTCCAAAGCTGCTATATCCCGCAACAGAAGCTTTTTTTAAATCACCGCTGCCATCAATTTCCGTGTTGGCACCGGCAATGGTCAATCCGTTTTTAGTTGTGGTAAACCCCAATAAAAGATCAAAGCCATCGGCGGTTTTACCAAAATTCGGTGTTTCGTTGTCGTGAGATTTTTGTGCGTTCCCCGCTGCGGTCACCATTAAATAATAAGGAGCATTGTACATGATCCTGTCCCAGTCTTGGGTTACTTTAATATAGGCGCCAAAATACCAATCAGGCACCCTGTCGGACAAAATTCCGTAGGAATGATTACTCAACAAAAGGCCATTGGCAGCGGCCTCTGCCACTTCAATTTTATCGCGACTCCAATCGTGGGTCAAGGCTTCTGCGCCATAGGCGGCACCTTTGGCACTGGGTTCCACACCGGCAGATATAAGGTTGCCTGTCACCAAAGTGGCATGCAGACTTATCTCATTTGCATTATCGGCATTCTTTGCCCTGGTATCAAACTCTTGGTGAGAGGACAAAGCCACACCGGAATCCCAAACACCTACTTCCATGCCCCTACCTGTTAAACCTAAATTCAGCAGCCCTTTATCATAAAGCGTATGAGCCCTTGAAGTTTGGGATGCGTAATCGTTTAAGGTAGTATAGTAAAGTGGTGTTCCATCGGTACCAATATCCTTTAAAGCTATTTGTGTACCATTGTTGCTTTTTGAAGCTATAAGTCCTTTGGTTTTTATCAGCTCGCCTATTTTTTTAAGCTTGGACTGGTGATCAATTTCCATTTCGGAAATAAAAGAGGATATTTTCCCTTGATCATAGGAAAAACGAATTTGCTCTTTTGAACTTTTGGATTGGGCAAATATGGACACTGCGCCTAAAAGCGAAAATAAAATGGAGAAAATCACTCCCTTAACCCCTGTAGGAAAACGATAGTCCATAATTGAGTTTATGGTAAGATTTGGACTACGAATATATGTTGATATGTACTATTTATCGATAAAATTCCTACTTTATTCGATGAAATGCATAGCGTTTTACTTCTTTATGTTGTGAAAATTCACTTTTACGTGGTGTAATTTTTTTCTGATAATCATTTCTTGCTTTCATCCATTACAACATATACAGGAAAATGATCACTATAGCCACCCAAATATTTCTTTCCAGCAAAAGTCCTGAAAGGATTTCCTTTGTATTTGCCCTTCCATTGTTTTAAAAATCTAGGTGAAAATATTTTTGCTTCCACAAAATTGTGGGTGTCCTTTTCGTAGTTCAAAAAACTGTGCGAGAGCAATATTTGATCGAACAAACTCCATTCCCCTTTGTAATTGGCACTGCCCGATACAGGGGACAATAATTTCTTCATAGGGTTAATGAACTTTCCAGTGTCCATAAGTGTTTGGATACTTTTTGAATTAGGGTCGTCATTAAAATCGCCCATAACAATAATGTTTGAACCATTCCCTTGTATGGCATCAAGTTTTTGAAGAATGGTTTCCGCTGCCTTGATGCGCTTATAGCTGGTTTCCTCAGCTCCTTCCCTACGGGATGGCCAATGGTTCACAAAAACATGGATTTCTTCTTGATGCAACTTGCCGTGTACATATAAAATATCCCGGGTAAGGTCTCTATCGCCATTTGTATTTTGTACCATCAAAGGAATGGTCTCGGCATCGAGCACCTCAAAATGTTCTTTATGGTAAATCAGGGCCGTATCTATTCCCCGCTCATCGGGGGAATCAAAATGTATGGTTCCATAATCCACATCCCGTAATTGTTTTGATCGTAAAAGCGATTTAATTACTCCTTTATTTTCAACTTCGGCCATACCTACCAAAACCGGGGGATGATTACTTTCTTCCAATCCAATTCTAGAAATAGCCCTGGAAATTTTATTGGTTTTGTTCCAAAATTTGGATTTGTTCCACCTTTTAAACCCCTTTGGGGTAAAATCATCATCCAACAGATACGGATCATCTTTGGTGTCAAAGAAATTTTCGAGATTATAAAATGCTATCGTATATCTGTTTTTCTTTTTATGCAAGATCCCTGTTTCTTTTTCCAATGATTCAATAGAAATGACAAAGTACAAAAATAGCTTCCAAAACATTGCGTAAATTTGTACTCTAAACCAGTTCGATGCTAGAAAAGAAGTCAATTGAATATGAAAAGGCGGTACTGATTGGTGTAATGAATCAGCACCAAGACGAAGCCAAGGTAAAAGAGTACTTGGACGAGCTTGAATTTTTGACATACACTGCCGGTGGCGAAGTTGAGAAAAGATTTGTGCAGCGCATTGATGTGCCCAATCCCAAAACTTACATTGGAAGCGGTAAAATGGAAGAGGTACGCCAATTTGTAAAGGAAAATGAAATAGGTTCCGTAATCTTTGATGATGAACTATCGCCTGCACAACAGAACAATGTTGAAAAACTACTGCGCTGTAAAGTGCTGGATAGAACCAGTTTGATTCTGGACATATTTGCCCAAAGGGCCAAGACAAGTTATGCCAGAACCCAAGTAGAGCTTGCCCAATACGAATATCTTTTACCAAGATTGACCGGTCTTTGGACGCACTTGGAGCGGCAACGGGGTGGTATTGGTATGCGTGGTCCCGGTGAAACGGAAATTGAGACGGATAGACGTATTGTTCGTGACCGCATTGCCTTGCTCAAAAAGAAACTTGCCAAAATAGACCGCCAAATGGAAACCCAGCGCGGTAACCGTGGCTCTTTGGTTCGGGTTGCTTTGGTGGGATATACCAACGTTGGCAAATCTACCTTAATGAACGTGATCAGCAAAAGCGATGTGTTTGCGGAGAACAAACTTTTTGCTACGCTGGACACCACTGTTCGCAAAGTGGTACTCGGAAACCTTCCTTTTCTATTGAGTGATACAGTGGGATTCATCAGAAAGTTGCCGACCCAATTGGTTGAGAGTTTTAAAAGTACCTTGGACGAGGTTCGCGAGGCTGACCTACTGCTGCATGTGGTAGATATTTCGCATCCTAATTTTGAAGAGCATATTGCCTCGGTAAATCAAATTTTGGATGAAATTGATAGTTCTGGAAAACCCTGCATCATGGTCTTCAACAAAATAGACCAATACCGCCCAGAAACTATTGATGAAGACGATTTGGTTACCGAACGCACAACCGCTCATTTTACATTGGAGGAATGGAAGAAAACCTATTTTAATAAGCTCGGGGACAAAGCGCTATTTATCTCTGCATTGAACAAGGAAAACATGGACGAATTCAGAAAGCGCGTCTACGATGCGGTGCGCGATATCCATGTCACCCGTTTCCCATACAACAACTTTTTGTATCCAGAACATTTGGATGAGTATTAAAAGCAGTCCCAATTAAGTGCTTTCTTCTTGGATATACAGCAAAAAATCAAGTGCCTCACAACATTTTTCGGACAGTTCACAACAAAAATTTAGGGGGTCGCCACATTAGGCCTACTTTCACATTGTTTTTAAGTCATTTTAGTGTCACACACAGATTTTACAGATCTTAACCTACTTAGACCATGGTCTTAAAAACACAGAAAAACATTTTTCACCCCACAAAAAAGCCCTCGAATCGAGGGCTTTTTTTTGTTTATGTAACCTTGCTCGATCAAAACTTATAGCTCAATCCCAAGGTCCAATATGTTTGCAACTCGTTATCAATAGTATCGAACGTAGCATCCGGGTTTGTAGTTGGAGCGTTGTTTACAATGTAATTCAAGGTTTCCTGCTTGTTGTTTCTCAATCCGAAGTCAAAACCTACACCGATCATTTTCCATAACTTGTAGCTAAAAGAGTTGGTCCATGTCCAGTTGCTCAAATTGCTACTTTCATAGCTTTGGAACAAGGATAGGTTGCTTTTAAAGCTAATCGCACCAATTTGCTTGGTATAGTCCGCCACAATCTTCGCACCCATGGAAGATTCAAAAATGGTATCCTCTTTACTGAAAACAAAGTTGTAGTTGAGTGGGTGCATCACCACCACAAGATCGGGTATGGGTGTCCAAGTGGCTCCCACACCAAGATCGAGATACCCTGGGTCGTTAAAATTGCTCAAAATGGTGGTCCTGTATTCCGCCAAAGCAGAAATTGCAAATTTCTCGCTCAGCTTTCTACCGTACAAGGATGAAATATTGAACACGTCCGTAGCTTGGCGAAAACCATCATTGTCTGTAGGGTCGTCCTTATCGTCCAGTTTGACCCAGGACAGGTTCAAATTGGCGGCGTTTCTCCAAAAGAATTTTTCTTCTTGAAGATTGGCAAAAGCATTTACGGTAAATCCAATATTGCCCGATGAGTTATTGGGAATTCCTTGGGCAAACCAATTATTGAACTGGGATATACTTCCGCCAATGGTTCCGAATGCGCCAATTTTCCAACCTGGAAGCGCATCCAGTTTTGCTTGAAGGGCATTGACTCGCGACTGTATAGCGGCAATAGAATCTTTTTTTGGGGCAATCTGTGCTTTTAATTCTTCCTCGGTCTGCGCAGTAGCTGACATTAGAGTAAAGAAAGCCATAGCGGTAAAAAGTAATTTTTTCATAGTATGGAGTTTACTGTTTAGTAAGCGCAAATGTAAGAAATGTCGCCCTTGTGAACCACCCAAAATTCCAGTTGCAAAGTCCGTCCTAAAAACAAAAGCCCTTAAAAAGTTTCAGGTTCGGCTTTTCAGTCCGATTATATTTCTCGGTTTGTACCTTGCAAGAAATTGCAATTAAAGCTAAAATTATAAAGACTTCCGCATCTCTTAAATTGTAGGCAACGACCACGAGCTATGGTGAAGAGCATTGTCAACAGAGTCGCCACAGGTATTTTTTTCAAACAAAAAATCAATTTTTCCTTTTATACAAGGGTACCGAGGAACAAGCCTCCCCGTACATGACACTTTTGGCCACTTCTTGGATTTTTGTAACGGCCATAAGGTAGGCATTTTCGGGAACGGGTTTGTTGGAGCAGCCTTTTATGATAACAGGTTTATTGATAAAACCAGCTACATCCAAGTTTTCTAAAATGGTTTGATATAGTGCGGTTTCTAAATCTTCCAGACTTCCCTGAACCACCTTTTTGGCATAAGGCTGTAGCTTGGATGCAATCAACATAAAGGCCCAACCTGGTACAATGGCATCCGAAGAGCATTGCAGGGCCACATAGGCATCTTGATACCCTGTCCAGTCGTGTTCTTCCACATGGGCACGGAACTCCTTTTCACGCAAAATAAAGCCCTCGTACAGCCAATTTTTAATGTCCAGTACCAAACGTTCCCCTTTTGGATAATAATCCTCTAGGTTGAAGGTAATCAACTTGCTTTGGGCCACTCTGTTTACGATTTCCTTTTCCATAATATCCAGAAGTCTGAGATCATATATATTTTTGTTCCAAGTGCTTGACCAAGTCAGGATTGCTCCTACCAAAATAAGAATATTCATTTATGGATTCCTGCTTTCGCAGGAATGACAGAATTCTTGATAAAATACCTTTAGAGTGTCATTCCGCACTTGATGCGGAATCCATATGTAACTACAGAGATTCAGAAACCTGCCTTTGCCGGCAGGCAGGCAAGTTCAGAACGACCGGTTTTTACAAGAGACCCAGCTCCAATTTGGCCTCTTCGCTCATCAACTCTTGGGTCCAAGGGGGATCAAAAGTGATTTCCACCTCTACATCCTTCAACATATCAATGGATTTTACTTTCTCTTCTACCTCAACGGGCAGGGTTTCGGCAACAGGGCAATTGGGCGATGTAAGGGTCATGAGAATTTTTACTTCGTATTCTTCATTGACAAATACATCGTAGATCAAGCCCAGTTCGTAAATGTCCACAGGAATCTCTGGATCATAAATGGTCTTGAGCACCTTTACGATCTTTTCGCCCAGTTCTTGTGTATCTATTGTGGTTTCTTCGCTCATCTTATGCTATTTTAACTGTGTTTGATAGGCAACTGCGTACAATTTCAATTGCTTGATCATGCTTACCAATCCGTTGGCGCGGGTTGGCGACAAATGTTCTTTAAGACCAATTTCATCAATAAAACCTGTATCGGCATCAATAATGTCCTGTGGTTTTTGATTGCTGAACGCCCTGACCAAAATGGCTATGATCCCTTTCGTGATAATGGCATCGCTATCGGCAGTAAAAACCAATCTGTCATCATCCAGTTCGGCATGCACCCATACCTTGCTCTGGCAACCTTTAATCAGGTTGTCATCCGTTTTGTATTGTTTGGCTATCAACGGAAGTGATTTTCCGAGTTCAATCATATATTCGTAACGCTGCATCCAGTCGTCGAACATGGAAAACTCATCTATTATCTCTTCCTGTATTTCTTTTATGGTCATGCTGTGTTTTTGTTCAAAAGTACAACTCGGCGGACTGCAATTCAAGTCTTTATGATAAAGATAACGCTTCGGCTACTGTAACATATTCCTGGCCCGCTTTACGGCTCCGACCAATTTATCCACTTCTTCTTTGGTATTGTAAAAGCTAAAACTGGCCCTTACCGTACCCGGAATCCTGTAAAAATCCATGATAGGTTGCGCGCAATGGTGCCCTGTACGCACGGCGATGCCCAATTTATCCACAATGGTGCCGATGTCGTAGGGATGGATTCCATCAATATTGAAGGATATCACCGAAGTTTTGTTCGCTGCAGTTCCGTAGATTTTTAGCCCATCAATGGTGAGCAATTGTTCGGTGGCATATTCCACCAGCTCATCTTCATATTGGGCGATGGCATCAAAACCAATATTGTTCATATAATCCAAAGCAGCACCAAAGGCTATTCCTCCACAGATGTTCGGGGTTCCTGCTTCAAACTTATGCGGTAAATCTGCGTAGGTGGTCTTTTCAAAAGTGACCTCTGCTATCATTTCGCCACCTCCTTGGTAGGGCGGCAATTTTTTGAGCCAATCCTCCTTTCCGTATAACATTCCAACACCTGTAGGCCCACACATTTTGTGGGCAGAAACGGTGTAAAAATCAACATCCAAAGCTTGCAGGTCAGCTTTGATATGTGCCGCTGCCTGTGCGCCATCTATTAAAACAGCCGCTCCCACTTTGTGGGCGGCATCAACGATTTCTTTTATTGGGTTGATGGTTCCCAAGGCATTGGAAACGTGGTTGCAGAACACCAACTTGGTCTTATCGGACAACAGCTTGTGATATTCCTCCATCACCAACTCGCCTTCCAGATTCATTGGAATTACCTTGAGGACCGCTCCAGTTCGCTCACAAAGCATTTGCCAAGGCACAATATTGGAATGGTGTTCCATGGCGGAAACCAGAATCTCGTCCCCATCTTTCAAAAACGAGGTAAATCCATTGGCGACCAAATTGATACTGTCCGTGGTACCTGAAGTAAAGATCACCTCATGGGGATGGGCAATATCAAAGTGTTTTTGGATTTTATGCCGTGCTGCTTCGTAGGCGTCGGTGGCCTCTTGCGATAGGGTGTGCACACCTCGATGGATATTGGCGTTGTAGCCTTGGTAATACTCGACGATCGTATCAATTACCTGCTGTGGTGTCTGCGAGGTGGCAGCGTTGTCCAAATACACCAAAGGATGCCCATTGACCTCTCTTTGGAGGATGGGAAAGTCTTTGCGAATGGTATTTACATCAAACTTCTCTATTGGAATACTTTTTTCTGTCATTTTGAACGAAGTGAAAAACCTAAACTATAAGGGGGATTTCTCGCCCCTCCCTCGATTCCCTCTCAGGACTGAAGCTCGAAATGACACCTCATAAACTACAGGTCAAAACCCATACGAACCCCGAGTTTATTGGCTATGATTTTGTTGATTCGTGCCTTTAGTTCGGGAATACGAACACTTTCCAACACATTATTGGCAAAAGCGTACATCAATAGGGCCTTGGCCTCTTTCTTTGGAATTCCCCTTGATCTAAGGTAAAAGAGTGCTTCTTCATCCAACTGACCAATGGTACATCCGTGCGAACACTTTACATCATCCGCAAAGATCTCCAATTGGGGCTTTGAGTTGATGGTCGACCTGTCGCTCAACAAAATATTGTTGTTCTGCTGAAAGGCATCCGTTTTCTGGGCAATCTTGTCCACAATGATCTTACCATTGAAAACCCCCGTGGAGCTGTCGCCAAAAATTCCTTTGTAATCTTGATGGCTCTCACAATTGGGCTGCGCGTGGTGCACCAACGTATGATGGTCCACGTGCTGTTTATCCCCAAGGATGGTAATTCCTTTCAAGGTAGAGTCGATGCGCTCCCCGTTCTGATAAAAGTTCAGGTTGTTGCGAATCAGTTTTCCGCCCAAGGAGAAGGTATGTACCCTTACAACACTGCTATCTTTTTGCGAAATATAGGTGTTGTCCACCAAAGAAGCGGTAGGCTCATCGTTCTGAACCTTGTAATAGTCCACAATGGCGTCCTTGCCTGCAAAAATCTCGGTCACGGAGTTGGTGAAGACTTCGTTGCCGGTCAAACTTTGGTGACGTTCTATAATTTGCACCTCAGCGTTGTCTTCCGCAACAATCAGGTTACGGGGCTGTAGCATCAAGGCTGCCTCGTTGCCCGTGGCCAAATGCAGGATTTGAATAGGCTTTTTGGGCATTTTGTTCTTTGGAATGTAAATGTATGCCCCTTCTTTGCAAAATGCGGTGTTCAAAGAGGTCAAAGACTCATCCTTAGAGGCCGCTTTGTTGAAATATACTTCAATGACCGGTTGGAACATCGGTTTGCTGAAAGCGGAGCTCATCAAACAGACATCTACACCATCGTGGGTAGTTTCCGAAAGGTATGAACTGTATACACCATCCACAAAAACAATTTTATAAGTATCTATTTCGTGAAGGAAGTATTTCTTCACGTCCTTATACTCCAATGTGGTTTCCTGCTTTGGAAAGATGCTGAAGTCTACCTTTTGCAACCCTTTCAACGAGGTATATTTCCAAGCTTCGTCCTTTTTGGTGGGAAAGCCCTTTGTCTCAAAGTTCTTTATGGCATTATTTCGTTCTTCATGTACTGGATGGTCTAGATCCAAGCCATCTTCAAAAGCCAAGAAAGAGGAGACTAATTTATCCTTTAAATCCATTCGTTGTTTTTCGTTGTCATTCCTGCGCTTGGTTTAACTCAGCATCAACTCTGGCAGGAATCTAATTTATGATTCTTTTTATTTGGATTCCCATTTTCATGGGAATGACAAAAAACCGGTTATACCGCCGTTTCTTCTTTTAACCAGTCGTATCCCTTTTCCTCCAGTTCCAAGGCCAATTCCTTGGTTCCGGATTTTACGATCTTGCCATCGTGCAATACGTGAACAAAATCGGGAACAATGTATTCCAGCAATCGCTGGTAGTGGGTAATCACGATGATGGCGTTGTCCTTGCCGCGCAATTTGTTCACACCATTGGCCACGATACGAAGGGCATCAATATCCAAGCCTGAATCGGTTTCGTCCAAAATGGCCAATTTGGGTTCCATCATTGCCATTTGGAAGATTTCGTTACGCTTCTTTTCCCCTCCAGAAAAGCCTTCGTTCAAAGAACGGGAAAGGAATTTTCTGTCGATTTCCAACATTTCGGACTTCTCCCGTATCTTTTTAAGCATTTCGTTGGCCGGCATATCTTCCAGACCTTGTGCTTTTCTTGATTCGTTGATGGCGGTCTTCATAAAATTGGTTACCGACACCCCCGGGATCTCAACAGGGTATTGGAACGAAAGAAAAACACCCTTGTGAGCTCTTTCCTCTGGGGAAAGTTCTTCCAAATCCTCTCCTTCCAAGAGGATGCTTCCTTCACCTACCTCAAATTCCTCTTGACCTGCGATTACTTCGGCCAAGGTGCTTTTTCCCGAACCGTTGGGGCCCATAATGGCATGTACCTCTCCTGCGTTTACCTTTAGGTTGATTCCTTTCAGGATTTCTTTATCGTCTACGCTTGCGTGTAAATTTTTGATTTCTAGCATTGTTTTATCTTGTTTTGAGGCGCAAGATGTTGCGCCTTTCCATTCTTGGTTTTGAACTTGTCCATAAAAATTGTCAGGTTTGGTCTTATCTCTAGCCTACGGAGCCTTCCAAACTGATTTCCAATAGTTTTTGAGCTTCTACGGCAAATTCCATTGGTAGTTTGTTCAATACTTCCTTGCTAAATCCGTTTACGATCAAGGCAATGGCCTTTTCGGTATCAATTCCTCTTTGGTTACAGTAGAAAATCTGATCCTCACCAATCTTACTGGTCGTGGCTTCGTGCTCTATCTGTGCGCTTTTGTTCTTGACCTCTATGTAAGGGAACGTGTGCGCCCCGCAACGGTTACCCATCAATAGGGAATCACATTGGGAAAAATTCCTCGCGTTTTCGGCACGGCTGTTCACCTGTACCAATCCGCGGTAACTGTTTTGTGACTGGCCTGCGGAAATACCTTTGGAGATAATGGTGCTCTTGGTGTTTTTCCCTAAGTGGATCATTTTGGTCCCTGTATCGGCTTGCTGGAAATTGTTGGTCACTGCTATGGAATAAAACTCGCCAATGGAATAATCCCCTTTCAAAATACAGGATGGATATTTCCATGTTACGGCCGAGCCTGTCTCCACCTGTGTCCAAGAAATTTTGGCGTGCTTTTCGCAAAGTCCACGTTTGGTCACAAAGTTGTAAACGCCTCCTTTTCCTTCCTTGTTGCCAGGGAACCAGTTCTGAACTGTGGAATATTTGATTTCCGCGTTGTCCAAGGCAACCAACTCCACGACGGCTGCGTGCAATTGGTTTTCATCACGCATGGGCGCGGTACACCCCTCCAAGTAACTTACATAGCTGCCTTCTTCGGCAACCACCAAAGTTCTTTCGAACTGCCCCGTTCCTGCTTGGTTGATTCGGAAGTAGGTGGAAAGTTCCATGGGACACCTTACCCCTTTTGGAATGTAGCAGAAAGAACCATCGGAAAATACCGCTGAGTTCAATGCTGCGTAAAAATTGTCCTTTTGCGGAACTACGGTTCCCAAATATTTTTTTACCAATTCCGGATGTTCCTTTATGGCCTCTGAAATGGAACAGAAAATAATGCCTTTTTCGGCCAATGTTTTTTTGAAAGTGGTGGCCACGGATACGGAATCCATTACGATATCCACCGCAACACCTGCCAACTTTTTCTGCTCATCTACCGAGATTCCCAACTTTTTAAACGTATCCAGTAATTCTGGATCCACTTCGTCCAAACTATCGTACTTCGGTTTTTTATTGGGAGCCGAGTAATAAGAAATATCCTGAAAGTCAGGTTTTTTGTAGGTCACGTTTGCCCACTCTGGTTCTTCCATTTCCTTCCAGGCACGAAAAGCCTCCAATCGCCACTCCGTCATCCAATCCGGTTCTTCCTTCTTTTTGGAAATGGCAATAACAATATCCTCGTTCAACCCTTTGGGAAGGGTGTCCGATTCAATATCCGTATAGAAACCATACTCGTACTCTTTGGTCTCCAGTTCTTTTTTTAATTCTTCCTCTGTATAAGCCATATATCTTTAAGTTAGCCAATTACAGGCTTTTTGTCAATGTTTATAGTGAAAAACTTTCTCCACATCCGCAGGTTCGTTGCGCATTGGGGTTGTTGAACACAAAACCCTTACCGTTCAAACCTCCAGAATATTCCAATGTGGTGCCCACCAAATACAAAAAGCTTTTTTTGTCCACGATGATTCTCACATCATTATCTTCAAAAACTTTATCCGTATCTGTTGCAGCATTGTCAAACGTCAACTCATAAGACAATCCACTGCACCCTCCGCTCTTTACGCCAACACGCACATAATCCGTGGTCGCGTTAAAACCTTCTTCGGTCATGAGCGACACCACCTTGTGCCTTGCTGATTCTGAAACCTTAATCATCTTACTTGAATTTAATCTAAATAGCCCACAAATATACTCTATATGTAGGGTTTTACCATGGCAACTAACATTATTATAACGAATGATTCCATAGGTGTTTCTTATGGAAAACCGACCTGTTTGGCCACAAAGCCTGTATAGCTTGAAATCCCATGGTTTTCCTTGTTTATCCAACTTGGTTTCCCATGAAAAAATTTTATGTTCCTTTCGACACCGGATTTTACGATTATCCTCATTATTTTTGCAAAATGCTAGAAGACAAGAATCAAGAACGTACATCGTTGGAAGAATTGGGTGAATTTGGCCTGATCGACCACCTTACCAAAAACTTCAAACTCAATCAACCCTCATCCTTGATCGGGGTTGGTGATGATGCTGCGGTAATGGACTACCATGGCAAAAAAACCATTGTGTCCACCGACATGTTGGTCGAGGGTGTTCATTTTGATTTGAGCTATATGCCCCTAAAGCATTTGGGATACAAATCGGTGATGGTCAACCTATCGGATATTTATGCCATGAACGCCTTGGCCACACAGCTTACCGTTTCACTGGCCATTTCCAACAGGTTCCCTTTGGAAGCGCTCGAAGAATTTTATGAAGGTGTGGCCTTGGCCTGCAAACTGTACAATGTTGATCTGGTCGGTGGCGACACTACATCTTCCACCCGGGGAATGATTGTTAGCGTTACCGCCCTTGGAGCTGCCAATGAAAGCGACATCGTTTACCGAAAAGGAAGCAAACCCAATGATTTACTGGTAGTTACCGGCGATTTAGGTGGCGCTTACTTGGGCTTGCAGGTTTTAGAACGGGAAAAAGAGGTCTTTAAGGTCAACCCCAACAGTCAACCCGACCTGGAACCCTATTCCTATATCGTGGAACGACAGTTGAAGCCCGAAGCCCGAAAGGATATTGTAGATCTGCTCAAAAAACTGGAAGTAAAACCAACCTCTATGATCGATATCAGTGATGGGCTTTCTTCCGAAATAATGCATTTGTGCAAGCACAGCGCCATTGGGTGCAATGTTTTTGAGGAGAAGATCCCGTTGGACCCCACGGTGATTTCCGCTTCCGAAGAATTTAAGATGGACAGCACCATGATTGCCATGAGCGGCGGTGAAGACTACGAACTATTGTTCACAATTGACCAGGCCGATTTTCCAAAAATAAAAGGGAACCCGAACTTAACTGTAATTGGCCACATGACCGAAAAGACTGAAGGCATTCATCTTATCACCCGGGCAGAGACCAAAATTCCGATTACGGCCCAGGGATGGAATTCATTCCATGAACCAAAATGAAACACCATAGCTGGAAATTGTCGGTTTTCAAAAAACGGCTTGTCATTCCCGCGAAAGCAAGAATCCATTAAACGCAGGTATATTTTTATGGCTTCCGTATCGAGTGCGGTATGACAATACAGTCCCAAAAATCCCGGAAACCGGGTTTTAATCTTTCACCGGATAATAAAAAAATCCCGAAAATCAAGGGCATCCCTACGTCATGGTATTGGGGCACGCAACCATTGGCAGTAGGCAATTACTTAAGTTTCCGGGATAAGACTTGGGCCTTTTCTAAAATAAAAAAGGGTTATGCCACTTGGTGCACTACCCTACTTTTTCGTTTTCGGTACATATCTTCCAATGTACTGTTGATCTCTTGCATTTGCGGAGTCAGCGCAGAAAGTTTACCAGTAACGTCCGTGGTAACCTGTTTATGGCAATGAATACATTTGTATTCTTTTATGTGCTGGGTCACTTTTTTGGAAACCGTGTAGTGGTGCCCAAACAGACTGCAAAAGAAAGAAGAGAATTTGTTGCCATGCTGTGTAGTAGTTGTTTTCATAAGCTGGTTTTGTTTGGAGAAAAGCAATGATTTACGATATGGAGCTTCGAAAATGCTTAAATTGGTGAATAGTAATTTTGTGTTATAAAAATATTTTTAAATGGTTCAACTTTTAATAGGAACGGGTGTTGATAACTTTTTATTTTACGATTGCACCGATAAAGTATTTTTTTCGATGAAATGCAATAAAATCGACAAAAAGCTATTTTTTTTCGCTCAAAAACGCTTTTGTAATATACCATATTGAAAACAAATTATCAACAATCCACCGGCAAGAAATCTTTAATAATTACATCTTTTGCCCTTTTTTCGCTCTTTTTCGGTGCGGGAAACCTTGTCTTGCCTCCATTATTGGGATTTAGAGCAGGGGATTTATGGTGGTTGGTCACCCTGGGATTTTGCATTTCGGGTGTTCTTATCCCAATTTTGGGCATTATTGCCCATGCCAAATTACAGGGTACATTATTCGATTTTGCCAAAAAGGTTTCTCCCACATTTAGTGTGGTGTACTGTTATTTAATTTATGCCATCGCCATCGCTTTGCCATCGCCCAGGACCGCATCGGTAACACATGAAATGGCCATTCAGCCTTTTTGGGATTCCCCATCGTTGCTGACCAGCCTAATCTATTTTATGTTGGTATTTGTCTTTGTCCTCAATCGTTCCAAAGTTTTGGATGCATTGGGCAAGCTATTAACCCCGGGCATCTTGATTATTTTATTCATAATGATGGCAACGGCAGTCTTTGCATTGGACTTTGATTTTGTACCATCAGCAATGGGGCAAGCTTTTAGTTCGGGGATTTTGGAAGGTTATCAAACGTTTGATGCCATCGGAGCTGTAGTAGTGGGTGCGGTAATCATCATATCCATCAACCTAAAGGAAAAGTACGCCTCGTTTGAAGAAAAAAGAAGGCTCATTGGAAAAGCAGGGCTGTGGGCGGGAATAGGACTGTTATTGGTGTACGGAGGCCTAATCCTCACAGGCGCATTGTTCGGGGATGCTTTTGATGCCGATATTTCCAGAACCGCACTTCTAAGGGGGGTCAGCACAAAAACCTTGGGGCAAACGGCCAATATATTGCTCAGTATTTTGGTGAGCTTGGCCTGTTTTACCACAGCGGTAGGAATCGTGACGGGAACTTCCGATTTTATCAAAGGAAGGTTCAACGATTCAATTTCAGCATACCGAATCACAGCATTTTTGGGGTGCCTATTGGGTGTGTTGGTGGGTCAGTTTGATGTTGGCTACATTATTACCGTAGCCGTTCCGTCGCTCATGTTTATTTATCCCATCACCATAATTTTGATTTTACTGAATGTGGTTCCAGAAAAATGGGGTTCGCCCAAGGTGTTTCAACGGGTAATTGGAGTGACCATTCTGTTCAGTATTCCCGATTTTTTGGGGAGCATTGGGTTTGGCCAACAAATTTCTCCCTATGTCGATTGGGTTCCGTTGAGCCAGCATCAGATGGGCTGGGTGCTTCCAGCATTGGTCGCATTCATTGCTTCGAACATCATCAATGGTAAAGAAACAGCTGCTTCAAGCTAATCTTGTTTTCTTTTGAAGCTGCAAAAGATAAAATGCTGTGTAGTACCAAATGGAGTAGTATGGTCTTCGGTTCTACATTCCAATTTCTCAAAATGTTTGAAAACAGTTTCCATTTGCTCTTCATTATATTGTTTGATGTCGAGACCGCTACATTTTTTTGGTCCATTTTCGGAGAAGGTTCCCAGAATCATATAGCTGTCAACAGCTTTTTGGGTCAATTCCACATAGGTTTGTATCTGCTCAGGGGATGTCAAAAAATGAAACGCTGCGCGATCATGCCAAACATCATAAGTTTCTTTAGTTTCAAATTCGGTGATGTCACTTTCAATCCATTTTACCTTTTGGGCCCTATTTCCCAACCTTTTTTTGGCTCTTTCCATGGCTTTGCCCGAAATATCGAGCACGGTAATGTTTTCGAAACCTTCATCCAACAGAAAATCCACCAATTTACTATCACCACCGCCCACATCAATAATTTTGGCAGTTTTGTCCAGTTTAAAAAAATGAATAAAATCCAGAGAGGTCTGCGGCACTTCCTGGGTCCAACTTACCTGATCTGGATTCTTGGTTCCGTAAACGGTTTCCCAATGATTTTTTCTATCCTGCTCCATATTCCAATCTATTCTGTACAACCACAGTGTTTATTGCTCCTGGCCTTTTCAAAACATTCCTTTCCTTCGGAAAAAGCAAAATAGGCCAATCCCAGAGTACCAATACTATCTATATAAGGAATCTTAAAAAGTTCGTAGATCCCGCTGCTCACCAGTAAAATGATGGACATATACACGCAGACCAGTGTGCAATTGGCATCGGCCAATATTGGTGCTGAATTCAGTTTACGACCCACTTTGCGTTTCCACCAGACCAAAATCCACATCACAAGTATGGATATTGCTGAAATGATCACTCCCCAAAAGGTCGTCAGCGGTTTGTGCCCCGTCCAAATATTATAACTGCTGGAAATGACCAATCCAACCACCAAAAGATAAAAAGCCACTCCTGTAACCCTTAGGGCAGTTCGCTCAAAATTGTCGCGATTGCTATGTGGGTTCTTTTGTATACGCAAAACCATGTGTGCAATGCCCAGTCCAGAAATCACCTCGATAAAGCTATCTGTTCCAAACCCAAATAGCGCAAGGCTTTCATCTTCAAAACCCAAATAAGTGGAAATAATCCCTTCGACAATGTTGTAAAAGATGGTGAACAGGGCCAGTGCAAAGGCAATCCGGTAAAGTTTTTTATCCTGAATCATTGAAAACGTCTTAGACATGCTTTCTTTTTAGACCTCTCCAATTTCCGAGATTTCGGGATAAAAATCAAACAAATTGGCAATCATCCGCCAAAATCGTTGTTGTTCAAGACCATTTCAGCTATTTCCCGGGTAATTTGTGTTGGGGAGTTGCAATCGCAATTACTTAGGCCTATCACATAAATATCCTCTTCGGGCAAATAAACCCCCATGGATTTAAACCCAAAAATAGACCCTCCGTGTTCAAGACTCTTGCTGCCATTCATGGTTTTGACATGCCACCCATAGCCATAATTGGTAAGTTCCCCATTGTTCAAGGTATAATTCGTAAAAACCTTTCTTGTGCTTTCCTTACCGAGCAATATATGGTTCTTGATCGCTTGTTCCCACTTTAACATATCATCCACAGTGGACATTAAGGATCCCGATGCAAAAGGGATGGAATAATTGATATGCCTAGCGTTGATATAGTCTTCTCTTTCATGATAGCCGGAAGCTCTGTTCGGTATCACTTTTGAACGTCTTGCATAATAGGACGACGACATTCCCAGTTTTTTGAAAATATGCTTTTCCACAAAATCAGCATACTCCATACCCGATGCTCTTTCAATAATATAGCCTAAAATGATATAGCCCGAATTGTTGTATTTAAATTTTTCTCCGGGATGAAAGTCCATGGGCTCGTTCTTAAAAAAATCAATCATCTCCAACGGTTCCATGTTATTGTTCGCAATGGCGTCGAGTCCTTTCACGCTTGTAAAGCTTTTTATTCCTGAAGTATGGTTCAATAAGTGGTGAATGGTGATTACATGGCCGCGTGTGGGATAATCGGGAATGTATTCGGTTATCTCATCATCCAATTGCAACTTTCCCTCTTCCATCAACATTAAAATGGAGACAGCAGTAAATTGTTTGGTCATGGAACCGATTTCGAAGACATTGTTGGATTCCATCGGCACTTGAAGTTCGAGATTGGCCAAACCAAACGCTTTTTTATAAACGACATTGCCCTTTTTTGCCACCAAAAAAACAGCACCGGGTCCGTTTTCAGCTATTTTTTGCTTAAGCTTATCGTTTATCCGGGCCTCTATGTCCTGTGCCTTCAGCAAGGGTTGAAGCCCTACTATAAAAGCAATCAACAGAAACCGTCGAAGCCTCGTGTTTAGTCCGTTTTTCATTTTACCTTACATTTTTTGATTTGTAAGGTATGACGGTACTTTATTGAAACAGGTTACACGGTCCGAGGAAATTATTCCGAACCCTTGTTCTTTTTAGTGTAGTAGAAAATGGCATAAGCGATGGCGGCCAATGCCACAAAAGGGAGATAGCTCCCGATAACCACGCCAATTTCGTAGGCACTGTCGGGAGCTTCCTCCATCTTTTTTTCAATATTGGATTGTTGAATTAACCAAATAAGGTTCATGTGTATGTTTTTCTGCCATTCTTAGGAGCTTGGGACACTGGGATACTTCGCCACTTTGCTCTTCAGCACAACAGTTTACTTGTTCATCAATTCCTCGATCTCTTCAATTTCGATAGGAATGTTGCGCATCAAATTGAAAGGCTCTCCTTTTTCTTGAATGACCACATCATCTTCCAAACGAACTCCCATTCCTTCGGCTGGAATATAAATCCCGGGTTCTACCGTAAATACCATATTGGCTTTCATCGGTTTTTTCAACTCACCATAATCGTGGGTGTTCAGGCCTATGTGATGACTGGTTCCGTGCATAAAGTATTTTTTGTATGCTGGCCAATCAGGGTTTTCGTTCTGCACATCGGCTTTGTCCAGCAAGCCCAAACCTATAAGTTCGGCGGTCATGAGCTTGCCCACTTCTTTATGGAACTCGGCCCAGATGGTTCCGGGCACCAACATTTTTGTCGCCTCGTTCTTAACGCGAAGCACCGCGCTGTACACTTGTTTCTGCCTCTGGGTAAACTTCCCGTTTACAGGAATGGTGCGGGTCATATCACTGGAATAGTTGGCGTACTCGGCAGCAAGGTCCAACAAAATCATGTCACCGTCCTTTACCTCTTTGTCGTTTTCCAAATAGTGGAGTACATTGGCGTTGCTGCCCGCTGCGATAATAGGGGGATATGCAAAACCTCTGGAACGGTTGCGAACAAATTCGTGCAAAAATTCTGCTTCAATTTCGTGCTCCCAAACCCCTGGCTTTACAAACTCCAAGATTCTTCTGAACCCTTTTTCGGTAATATCGCAGGCTTTCTGCATCAACTCGATTTCCTCCGGTTCTTTAACACCACGGATATTTTGCAAAATAGGGTTGCTCTTGGCCCATTGGTGCGCCGGGTATTCTTTTTTGCACTTTTCAATAAACCGTGCTTCCCGTGTTTGGGTTTCCACTGCTTGGCGGTAATGCTCGTTGGTATTGAAATAAATCGTGTCCGCCTCCGTCATCAAATCAAAAAAGGTTTTATCAAACTCCGTGAGCCAATAAACGGTCTCGATGCCCGATACTTCGGTCGCTTTTTCCTTGGTGAGCTTTGCTCCTTCCCAAACCGCAATATGGTCGTTGGTTTCCCTCACAAAAAGGATTTCCCTATGCTTTGGATCAATGGCATCGGGGAACAACAATAAAATTGTCTCTTCTTGGTCCGCTCCGCTCAGGTAAAAAATATCACGGTCCTGCTCAAAGGGTAAAGTACTATCCGCACCGATGGGATAAATATCGTTGGAATTGAAAACCGCAATGCTTTTCGGCTTCATTTGAGCCATGAATTTCTTACGGTTCTTTACAAAAAGATTGCTGTCTATTTGAGCGTATTTCATAAATTTAATTTGATTTGCCCAAATGTAGCCAATTGCGTTACCGAAGACAAATCCTTACCTTCAATTTCAAATTGAAAACATGCAGCTCAACCTAAGTATTCCCGCACTCCTTTTTCCTGCCATTTCATTGACCATGTTGGCCTATAACGCACGTTATTTGGCCATTGCGGCTTTGATCAGGCAATTGCACAAACAGTTTGAGGAAACCGCCGCCCAGCCCTTAAAACAACAGATCAACCAATTGCGCACCCGTTTGGGCATTATAAAAAACATGCAGGCAACTGCAATCATCAGTTTTTTGTTGGCAGCAGTAACCATGTTCTTGATCTATGTGGAAATGCGTGTCTGGGCCAATGTTATTTTTGGTATTAGTTTGGTGTTCCTTATGGTTTCCTTGGTGCTCTCTCTATTGGAGGTGCAATTATCCACAAAGGCATTGGGAATCCAATTAAAGAACATGGAAAAATAATCGGTTTTTATACCGGCTTATGTAGGAATACCTCTTTTTGGTTGATATCCGAAAAAATGAGTTGTCAATTGAAAAGGCAGTTGCACCAATCCTACAGGGGCATTGGTAAAATCAGCTCAAAAATAACCGTTGCTTGCTTCTACTTTTGATGCATACAATTTGACTCATCTTCCTGAAAGGATATATGCAGCGCGTTAAGGATTTGGAATTTTCTGCTTTTTTGATGGATTGGTCATATCGGAAATAAAAGAAGGTGAAGTTTTTAACTGGTCCATTGCCGAAAAAATAATATCCGTGGCCTATGAGGTCCTGGGAAAAGACAAACCTATCGCCTACATCAGCAATCGCATTCATAACTACTCGGTAGTCCCCACCGATTGGCCAACGTTTTACGAACATCGGCACCAATTGGAGCTTTATTCGGTTATCGCTTGCAACAAAAGCGGTTTGGCCAGCCTTGTTCTGGAAAAAATGTTCTTTAGAAACGAAATACGCCAATTTGCAAACTTGGAAGATGCCATAAAGTGGAGCTTGGCCTAGGTCAATGGAAAAAATTGGCCTATCGGCTTGGACTTAACAACTCCAGACGGGTTCATTTTCTGTTCCTTCCACTGTGCTTTTCTACATATTGAACAATGTGCTTGGCCACATTTACCCCCGTTACCGCCTCAATGCCCTTTAACCCTGGCGATGCATTTACCTCTATCAACAAAGGGCCGTTTTTGGATCGGATCAAATCCACTCCGGCCACACCCAGTCCCAAATGTTTGGTGGCATTTACCGCTATAAATTTTTCCCTTGGCGTTAACTGTACTTTTTGGGTTTCCGCTCCCCGGTGCACATTGGATCTAAAATCGTCCAGTCCGCTGGTCCGTTTCATACTGGCCACGATTTTGTTGCCCACAACAATGATTCTAAGGTCTTCCCCATTGGCCTCCTCTATATATTGTTGTAGCAAAATGCTCGTGTTCATATTATACAAAGTATCTATCACGGATTTTGCCGATTTTTTGCTTTCCGCCAAAATGACCCCTTTGCCCTGGGTCCCCTCTTGTAGTTTAATAATAACAGGGGCTCCGCCCAACAACTCTATTTGATCGGCTACATTGTTCGGGTTGATGGAGAACAGGGTTTTTGGCACAGGTATTCCTTTTTTGGACATCATTTGCAGGGTAGAAACCTTGTTTCTGGCCCTGATGATCCCCAGTGATTTCGCCGTGCTGAAGATATGGTTCATTTCAAACTGTTTTACAATGGCCGCACCGTGGCGGGTCACCGTTGTGCCAATTCTCGGGACAATGGCATCAAACTCATCGGTAATGTTCTCCGTTCCAAAAAAAATTTGCGGCTTATCATCGCCCAACTGCACCGAACATTTGGTATGGTCAATATGCTCCACATAATGGCCTGCCCTTTCAAATTCCTCTGCAATCCTAGCTGTGGAATATACATTGAGGCTTACGGATAAAATGGCAATGTCCATGTTTTTTGCATTGGTTTGAAAATCAATCGTAATATCGGTTAAAATTCCCAAAATAGAATCCTGAAGGATTAAATCCCAGTAGCTTAAAATGAATCTAAATAACCTGTTTTACGATATTGAAAGCTTGTTAAAAACTCATCCGTGCCGTAAATTTGTTGAAAAACCAGCACTAATGAGTGGAATGATAAAATCATCGCTTGCCCGAAAAGTGATAATGGCACTTTCGGGTCTTTTTTTGGTTGTTTTTCTTACACAACATTTTACCATTAATCTTGCTTCGGTAATAGACCCCGAAACTTTTAATTCCTGGTCCCATTTTATGGGATACAACCCCTTGGTACAGTTTGTCCTACAACCTATTTTGATTGCTGGCGTAATTGTGCACTTTGTAATGGGCTTTGTTTTGGAGATCCAGAACAGAAAAGCCAGGGGCACAGCCTATGTAAAGTACAAGGGCAGTGCCAATGCTCCATGGGTGTCCCGCAATATGATCTATTCCGGATTGGTTATCCTTGCTTTTTTGGCCTTGCACTTTTACGATTTTTGGGTACACGAAATGGCCTATAAATATATTGAGGCCAACCCTGAGGACCCGACACGTTACTACGCAGAAACCGTAGAAAAGTTCGCTCCCATTTGGAGAACCGCCATTTATGTGGTGGCATTCTTCTTACTGAGTCTTCACTTATGGCACGGGTTTGCCTCATCTTTCCAGACCATGGGCGTAAACAACAAGTACACTCCAGCCATCAAGACTTTCACTAAAATATTTTCGGTGGTCATTCCATTGGGCTTTGCTTTTATCGCCCTATATCACCACCTTAACCCAATAACACATTAAGTATGGGCATATTGGATTCCAAAATTCCATCTGGGCCGTTGGCCGACAAATGGACCAAGCATAAAAACGACATCAATCTGGTTAACCCTGCCAACAAAAGGAACATCGACATCATTGTTGTAGGCACAGGACTTGCAGGTGGTGCCGCAGCAGCCACTTTGGCCGAGTTGGGTTATAACGTAAAAACATTCTGCTATCAAGATTCACCGCGTAGGGCGCACTCCATTGCGGCCCAAGGGGGAATAAACGCTGCAAAAAACTATCAAGGAGATGGCGATAGTAACTACCGCCTATTTTACGACACTATAAAAGGAGGCGATTACCGTTCCCGTGAAGCCAACGTGTACCGATTGGCGGAGGTGTCAGGCAACATCATCGACCAATGTGTGGCACAAGGGGTTCCCTTTGCCCGTGAGTATGGGGGAATGTTGGACAACCGCTCCTTTGGCGGGGTTCTGGTATCCAGAACCTTCTATGCCAAAGGACAAACCGGTCAGCAATTGTTGCTCGGTGCATATTCCGCGATGAACCGCCAGATAAACCGTGGCAAGATACAGGCCTTTAACCGCCACGAAATGATGGATTTGGTATTGGTGGACGGCAAGGCCCGTGGAATAATCGCCAGAAACTTGGTGACTGGGGAAATTGAAAGACACAGCGCACACGCCGTTGTTTTGGCCACTGGTGGGTACGGAAATGTGTTCTTCCTTTCCACCAATGCCATGGGAAGTAACGTAATGGCTGCTTGGAGAGCGCACCGTAAGGGAGCTTTCTTTGCCAACCCATGTTTCACACAGATCCACCCAACTTGTATTCCTGTTTCAGGTGACCATCAATCCAAATTGACATTGATGTCCGAATCACTTCGTAACGATGGTCGAATCTGGGTTCCCAAGAAAAAAGAGGATGCCATCGCCATCCGCGAAGGCAAGTTGAAGCCAACGGAAATCGCTGAAGAGGATAGAGACTATTATTTGGAAAGAAGGTATCCTGCCTTTGGTAACCTAGTGCCCCGTGATGTCGCTTCGAGAGCTGCCAAGGAACGTTGCGATGCCGGATATGGGGTAAACAAGACCGGGGAAGCGGTATTCTTGGATTTTGCCTCCGCCATTGAACGTTACGGAAAAGAAAAGGCGTTGACCTCTGGACTTAAAAATCCAGATAAAGCGACTATCACAAAATTAGGTGAAGAGGTTGTGGAGGCCAAGTATGGCAACCTGTTCCAGATGTACGAAAAAATCGTAGACCAAAATCCATATAAAACCCCAATGATGATCTATCCTGCGGTACACTACACCATGGGAGGCCTTTGGGTGGATTATAACCTGCAGACCACAATCCCTGGTTGCTACGCAGCCGGAGAGGCCAACTTCAGCGACCACGGTGCCAACCGATTGGGCGCTTCCGCTTTGATGCAGGGTCTGGCAGATGGATATTTTGTACTGCCATACACAATTGGCGACTACCTATCACATGATATTAGAACAGGGGCCATTCCAACCGATACCAAGGAATTCGACGAAGCCGAACAACAGGTCCGTGATAGAATGGAAAAGTTGATGGGTGGCTCTGGAATCCATTCCGTGGACTACTATCACAAAAAACTGGGCAAGATCATGTGGAACAAATGTGGTATGGCCCGTAACGAAAAGGAACTGAAAGAAGCCATCAAGGAAATTTCGGCGCTAAGGAAAGATTTCTGGGAGAACGTAAAAATTCCCGGAAGCATCGATTCTAAAAACCAAGAGCTGGAAAAAGCCGGACGCGTTGCCGATTTCCTGGAATTGGGCGAGCTTTTCGCAAAGGATGCACTGCACAGAAACGAATCCTGCGGCGGACACTTCCGTGAAGAGTACCAAACGGAAGAAGGCGAAGCGCTACGTGATGACGAAAACTTTAAATATGTGGCCGCTTGGGAATATAAGGGCGAGCCCAAAGATGCCGAATTGCACAAAGAGGATTTGGTGTACGAGAATATTGAATTAAAAACAAGGAGTTATAAATAGTTGAACGTTGCCAGTTAATGGAAGATCCAACAACTGGCAACTAACGACTAACAACTAGATAACTATGAAATTATACCTAAAGATTTGGCGTCAAAAGGACGCATCCTCACCCGGGAAAATAGTTGATTATACCCTTGATGGTGTAGAAGGGGATATGTCTTTCCTAGAGATGCTGGACATCTTAAATGAAGAATTGGTCTCCAAAGGAGAAGAACCTGTTGAGTTCGATCACGATTGTAGGGAAGGTATTTGCGGAACCTGTTCCCTACAAATCAATGGAGAACCTCACGGACCGGATAGATTGGTAACCACTTGCCAATTGCACATGCGAAAATTCAACGATGGGGACACCATTGTAATTGAACCTTTCCGTGCCAAGGCATTCCCCGTGATCAAGGATTTGATCGTGGACCGAAGCTCATTTGACCGCATTCAGCAAGCTGGGGGGTATATCTCGGTAAACACATCTGGCAACACAATTGATGCCAACTCAATTCCAATCAACAAATACGATGCGGACGAAGCTATGGATGCCGCCACCTGTATTGGTTGCGGTGCTTGTGTGGCCGCTTGCAAAAACGCAAGTGCCATGTTGTTCACCTCAGCCAAAGTTTCCCAATTTGCCTTGTTGCCACAAGGAAGGATCGAAGCTACAGAACGTGTTCAAAATATGGTTCGCCAAATGGATTTGGAAGGTTTTGGCAATTGTACCAATACGGGAGCATGTGAGGTTGAATGCCCAAAAGGTATTTCCTTGACCAACATTGCCCGTATGAACCGCGAGTACTTATCCGCTTCTTTAAAGGGATAAATCTTATAGGATTTCAATATACAAAACCCAAATTTCCAATAGAAGTTTGGGTTTTTTGTTTTTAGGAAGAAATCCAAGTAGTGTTAGGTCGAGCGCCTGCCTTGCCCAGAGAGTGGGCAATCGAGACCCACCAAACTATGAACCTATATATTAAAATGTTTCGAAGGAATAACCTAAACTGACATTACAGATAATATCAACCGTAGGTTATCAGAACATCAAAACGGGACAAACCAATCAGCTTTTACTTAAAGAAGAAGGCCCCTTCAACTTATGTTCCAACAAGAATTAAATGATGTATTGCAAGCCATCTATCTTGAAAAGAAAATCAAAAAGTCGGGCGCCAAAAAGAGGTTTGCCCTAGCAAGTGGGAATCTAAACCTTTTGCAAATATTATCATAATGCGGAAATGCTTTGCACCACAAGTTCAATCCTGACCATGTTTGAGGTCTCGACTGCGCTCGACCTGACACATCCACAACTTAGCTATCTTTTGATTCTATTCTGGGTGACATATTCGTGAAAATCAGTGTGGTTTGCGTCAAGATCACTTGCCTTGTACAGGACAAACCAAAATATCCTTTATTCGCTCTGGGCCCTTAGAATAACAATCAATGCAAAAGATTCATTCTTTGTTGGGCCAAGGATATTCTTTGACAAAGAATAAATGCAATTTTTTAATATGCCCGCCTTCCTCCTTTAGGCAGGAATTTCATAAAACAGCTACAATACTTTTCGTAAAGCGTCAACGTAAATGAAATTATCGAGCTTCATTTTTGCTCTTGCACTTTATTTGGCTCGATAATTGCTTAAATTTAAGGCTAAATCAAGCGAGCTTGTTAAGAAAATTTTCCTTACGGTCACGCATATTTGTTGCCATGATCACCTTGGTGGTACTCGCCTCTGTCTTGATTGCCGGGGTTACGGTTTACCAGTACAAGGAACAAGGCAACGACTATCATAACGAAAGGTTGGAGCGAAAGGAAGAGCAGCTCATTAAAAGCATTAACTACACACTTAAGGAGACAACCTACCCCATAACCACAGAGAATCTTCACCTTATATTCAGCGAGGAAATTTATGAGATAGCCAACATACAAAATGTAAACTTCAATATTTACGACCTGGAGGGCAATTTGATCAAAAGCTCTCGCCCAACTTTTGAGTCCAACTCAATCGCCACATGTCTCGACCCTGAAGTGCTGAATTTTCTCAGGGAAAGCGGAGAAACCCGGTTTGTGGAGGAAAAAAGGACGGCCGGAGATAATTATCAATCCACCTATACCTACATTTATGACCTGAGATTTAAGCCCATAGGCATAATGAACCTCCCTTATTTTGAAGATAACACCTTCAATAATATGGAATTGAGGGAATTTCTCTTCAGGCTGGGGATGGTTTATGTTTTAATGCTGGTCGTTGCCATTATCTTGGCATATTTTATTTCAAAATACATTACAAGATCACTCCAGACCATATCGGACAAAATCAACAGAACCAACTTGACCCATCAAAACGAAAAAATTTATTTGGAAGGTCCTGGAGAGGAAATCGGAAAATTGGTGGACTCCTACAACCGAATGATCGATGAGTTGGAAGAAAGTGCCATAAAGTTGGCACGTAGCGAACGAGAACAGGCATGGCGTGAAATGGCGAAACAGGTAGCCCACGAAATTAAAAATCCTCTAACGCCTTTACGGCTAACTGTGCAGAGTTTTGAGCGCAAATTCGACCCAAATGACCCTGATATTCAGAAAAAGGTCAAAGAGTTTTCCAAAACCTTGATACAACAAATAGACACCATGAGCAATATAGCCACGGCATTTTCCAGTTTTGCCGATATGCCCGCCCAGCAGAACGAAACTTTGAATGTGGTTAAGGTGGTAAAATTGGCCATGGAGATTTTTAATGAAGACTATATTCATTTTATAGCCGACGAAGAGGAAATTGTGGCCAAGCTGGATCGTACCCAGTTAATAAGGGTAATCACCAATTTGGTAAAGAATGCCATTCAGGCTGTGCCCGATGTAGACTCCCCGAGAATCTTGGTAACAGTGGCCTCCGTAGGCGACCGTGTTAGAATTTCGATTGCCGACAACGGCCTTGGAATAGCGGACGGGCACAAACACCAAATTTTTGAGCCCAAGTTTACCACCAAGTCCAGCGGAACGGGCTTGGGGCTAGGTATGGTAAAGAACATTGTGGAAAACTATGGCGGAACCATTAACTTTACTTCTAAAGTTGGAAAAGGAACCGTTTTTACCATTGATTTTCCAAAAGAACATAAATAATAATGGCGGACATTGTACAGCCCGTCCCAAACATAGGTATACATGGATTTCGAGAACATTTACATTGAAGAAGAGAACAATTTGGCCACCATAACCATAAACAGACCCAAAAAGCTAAATGCCCTCAACAAAAGAACAATTGAAGAGTTGCACGTGGCCTTTAAGGAGCTGGACGAGGACAGGGACATAAAAGTCATCATTATCACTGGAAGTGGTGAAAAAGCCTTTGTTGCGGGTGCCGATATTTCCGAATTTGCCAATTTCTCGGTAAAGGAAGGCCGCCAGTTATCGGCAGTCGGGCAGCAGCATCTGTTCGATTTTGTGGAAAACCTGTCCACACCGGTAATAGCTGCAATTAATGGCTTTGCCCTTGGCGGCGGATTGGAGCTTGCCATGGCATGCCATTTTAGGGTGGCCAGCAGCAATGCAAGAATGGGCTTGCCCGAAGTATCGCTGGGAGTAATTCCCGGATATGGCGGAACCCAGCGCTTACCACAGTTGGTAGGCAAGGGAAGGGCCATGGAAATGATCATGACCGCAGGAATGATCGATTCCGACAAAGCATTTGGATATGGGTTGGTGAACCATGTGGTATCCTCTGAAGAATTGTTGCCTTTTTGTATGAAAATTGCGAGCAGGATATCGAATAATTCCAGTGTCGCCATAAAGCATGCAATAAAAGCGATAAATGCTGGTTTTAAATATGACGCTGATGGTTATTCGGTGGAAATTGATGCCTTTGGCAATTGCTTTGGAACGGACGACTTTAAAGAAGGAACCTCCGCGTTTTTGGACAAACGAAAAGCAGATTTCCCCGGATCGTGACCATTGGCCTAACCAAGCCAGATCATGAAAAAACACCTACTTCCATTATTTTGCCTTGTATTGACGGGCATCGCCGTCAATGCCCAAAAAATGCCCGTTTCCTACGATTTTGGTGAGAAATACAGGGACAAGTACCGCTACTCCAACCTCGTGGCCATTGATGAAGATGATTCCGGAGGTTACGTTTTGGTGCGCGCCTATTACCAAGGATTGGTGCTTAAGCCCAAGGGATACTTTATAGAGCAATACAACAGCGATTTGGAACTGGTTTCCGAGTACAACTATAAACTCAAAGGGTTGGACTTTGTGAATGGATTCCTGAAAAATGGCCAGTTGAACCTTTTGTTCCTAAATTATGATCCCAATAAAGGGGAATATGAATACTGGGTGCATACCAGCCCCATAATCGATTTTAATTTCAGGCCCAAAAAACTGCTCTCCATTGCTTCCGAAGAAGTAAAAGACCCCGTAGGGAAAAACTATTATAACCGAGACTTTTCCCGTGGCTTTACCACTGCCGTTCTTTTTAATGAGGAGAAGACAGGCTTCGTAATAAGCACACATCATAAAAAAGGGAAGAGCAACAAACACATGATCCATTTGTTCGATACCGCGCTCAACAAAAAGTTCGAATATGATTTTTCCGATGAGATCGAGGAGAAAAACTATGCTTTTGAGAACGTGGCTTTTTCGCCAGACCTACAAACAGCCTATATTGTAGGGAAGGCCTACTTTAAAAAGAGACGTTTTAGGGTTGATGAAAGAAAGTTTCAATACGAATTGATCAAAGTCTCGCAATACGGGAGCAAAACACAATCTTTTGTAGATCCTGGCAAGTATCCGGAAGCATTGTATCCGATCTTGGTTAAAAACAAACTGGTCTGTTTAGGCTTTTATGCCGATAGAAAGGACAACCGTTACAACGGTATTGCTTATTTTGAAATGAACCAAGGCACATTGGACATCCAATCCCAAAAATACAATCCCTTTTCGCAACAATTTATGGAAGACAAGTTTGGACGTGCAGGAAAGCACGATATCAAAAACCTTGTTTTTAAAGGAGTTGAGATAACCGATGACCAAGACATCTTGTTCAATGCAGAAGAATATTTTGTGACTTCGGGCTTAGAAGTTACCGGAGCTGGACAACGTGTAAAAATCGAGCGCTATCATTATAATGACATTGTCAGCGTTAAATTAGGGGCCAATGGTGATATGAAATGGGCCAGAAATATCAACAAGACCGAAGTTACCCAAGGCGATGGAGCCTATGCCTCCTACAGTTCGTACTGCAAAAATGGTAAAACGTATTTTTTTATCTGTACTTCTTCAGAACACCCACAACTCATAAACAACGAACGATTGATATTTAAGCAAGGTTTTAGCAGAAACCGAAACGTTTTCCTGATTTCCTTGGATGAAAACGGAGTTATGGATTATGAGAAAATCATCGATCAGCAAGAGGCCAGATTACCGCTCATGGTCTCCAAACCACTTAAGGACGAAGAGGAGGACAAAATGCTCTTCTACGCCAAGCAAGGAAGCAGAAAACAATTGGTAAAGGTCGATTTTAAATAAGAACCAAGACTCATCAACACCAAGTACAAGCTCAAACGCAAGTTCAAAGAAAAGAGGGCCAAGAACCAAGACATAAGAGACAAGACTTTTGCACCGGATCAAGTTATTGAGTTACTGCAATCTACCAACTGACTCCCGACTTCTGACAAGTCCAAATTCAAGTATCAAGGTTCAGGAGTTACTGCTTACTGCAAACTGACTTCGTGCTTCGAGCATCCTACTCCCGACAAGCTCAAGAACAATTGTACCCTTTATGGCCATCTGTCTGTCCGTACGGAATAACAACAGTCGGGAAAAAAAACAAACTCGAGAGAACCTGTGCAATTCTTGTCAAACTTTACGGCCTTGAAGCGATCCTTCATCTTCCTTGGAATGTTAGGATAAGTGATGTCATTTCGAAATGGGGGGGTGTAACGACGATCGAGAAATCCATTCGATACTGATACTTTAGTATTTCTCCCACCAGACCCAATCAAGGTTGGGTTCCCGTTCGAAATGACGGAGTGCCTTGATACAAATTCATGACATTTGTGCCAACCCCATTAATATTTATAAGCTATCCAACGCTCTAGTAATTCATCAATCAAAATATTCAAACAAAGGATATAATCCATATATTTGGAATAAATCCAATTATGTCATCCAAAGAATTTTTAAGGGGAAGGGGAGCACAGAAAAATACGAGCAATCGGTTTTTGCAGCATGTGCATGAGATGCGGGAGGATTTTTTGGAATTCTGCCGTTTGGAAGGAGAGGAAGCCGAAAGCAACAAAACGAAGTACATTCCTATTTTTCCAAAAACGATTGTCAACAAAGTGGATAGCCCCGATGTAGGGATGGGATATTCCATGAACCCTTACCAAGGCTGTGAGCACGGTTGTATTTATTGTTATGCCAGAAACACCCACGAATATTGGGGCTATAGTGCAGGTTTGGATTTTGAACGACGCATATTGATCAAAGAAGCGGCTCCAAAGCTTTTAGAAACCAAGATCAAACATAAAAAATGGAAGGCACAGACCATTGTTCTATCTGGAAACACCGATTGCTATCAACCCGCAGAACAAAGGTTTGGGATTACACGAAAATGCCTGGAAGTTTTTTTAAAGTATCGGCATCCCGTGGGCATTATCACAAAAAACGCTTTGGTGTTGCGCGACCTCGATATTTTAAAGGAGTTGAACAAACATCAATTGGTCGGGGTCAATATTTCTGTTACCTCATTATCAGAAAAAACGAGACGAAAACTGGAGCCCAGAACGGCATCCATCCAAAAAAGATTAAAGACCATTCAGGCATTATCCGAGAACAATATACCCGTTAATGCTATGCTGGCCCCCATGATTCCCGGAATAAATTCCCACGAGTTGTTGTCATTGGCCAAGGCAGTGGCAGACCATGGGGCCCTTTCCTTTGGTTTAACGGTTGTACGACTCAATGGGGCCATAGGGCAACTTTTTTCGGACTGGATAAAAAAAACAATGCCAGATAGGGCTGAAAAAGTCTTACATCAAATACAGGATTGCCACGGGGGAACGTTAAATGATAGCCGATTTGGCACAAGAACAAAAGGAGAGGGCAAAATCGCGGAGCAAATACACGAAATGGCCCATTTGGCCAAGAAACGATACTTTAAAGATAAAAGCTTTCCGCGGTTGAACATGGAGCTTCATGAACGATACAAAGATGGACAGATGGGATTGTTTTAATTGCAATTTGCCCATCATCAATTGAAAAGTTGACAACTTCCAATAAGTGTTCGTTCATTCAGAGCTAATATCCCGGGGACTTGCAGCAATTTCCCAGTTAAACCTTGTTGCCTTTTTGAGCAAAGGCGAAAAACCGAAATGCCATTATTGGATTCCCGTTTTCACGGGAATGACGGTTACAATGGAAACCCTATACAAGCATACGGGGAATTCTTTTTGATCAAACAACTCAATACCCCAGCTTTTCACGAACCCTTGTCAGCACATCATCGGCTGTTTTACGGGCCTTTGCTGCACCAAAGGCCAAGGCTTCGTCTACTTCGTTCTTGTGGTGCATGTAGTATTCGAATTTTTCGCGGGGTTCCTCAAACTTTTCCAAAATAAGTTCGTACAAGGCTTGTTTAGCATGTCCGTAACCATAATTACCTGCCAAATAATTGGCGCTCATTTCCTCAATCTGTTCCGTAGAGGCCAATAATTTGTATAAAGCGAATACATTGTCTTTGCTAGGGTCTTTGGGATCCTCCATTGGCGTGCTGTCGGTAACAATGCCCATGATCTGCTTACGGAGTTTTTTGTCCGGTTGGAACAGGTTGATGAGATTGCCACGGCTTTTGCTCATTTTTTCGCCATCCGTACCGGGCACATACATGGTTTGCTCGTGCACTTTGGCTTCGGGCATCACAAAGGTTTCGCCCATCTGGTTGTGAAAGCGGGAGGCTACATCTCGGGTCATTTCCAAATGCTGGAGCTGGTCTTTCCCTACGGGAACAATATCAGCATCATAAAGTAAAATATCGGCGGCCATCAGCATGGGATAGGTAAACAAGCCTGCGTTCACATCTTCCAACCTATCGGCCTTGTCCTTAAAGGAATGTGCCAATGTTAATCGCTGGTACGGAAAAAAACAGCTAAGGTACCAGGCCAATTCAGCCGTTTGTGGAATATCGCTCTGTCTGTAAAAAACAGTCTTTTCAATATCAAGGCCAAAGGCCAGCCAAGCCGCAGCTATGGCGTAGGTGTTGTTTCGTAACAGCTCCCCATTTTTGATCTGTGTAAGGGAGTGCATATCGGCAATAAACAGAAAGGAATCATTTCTGGGGTCCTCCGCCATTTCAATGGCAGGCGCAATTGCTCCCAAAATGTTACCCAAGTGGGGTGTGCCTGTGCTTTGTATTCCTGTCAGAATTCGGGCCATGCTAAATTTTTGCCCGTAAAAGTAAGCATCCCGTACATATAAAAAAAGCGGCAGTACCGCTTAACGTGGAATTGATTTAATTAGGCTTTATTTCTTGAACAGCCCGGCAATGAAAAGAATCACTACGGCACCAATAACACCTGTGATGAGATGGCCGATAATTCCCGACCCTATGTGGATCCCAAGTGCGCCAAAAAGCCAATTGCCCACAATGCCCCCAACAATTCCCAAAATAATATTCAAAAGAAGGCCAAAGCCGCCCCCTTTCATGATTTTGCCCGCAAGCCATCCGGCTAGGGCACCGATCAATAAAGCATATAAAATACCCATGTCCTAAATTTTAATGGTTAGTCCTATAAAGATATTCAAAAATTTTACTTTTGATGGATGCTTGGAATAATCAGAAATGCGGGACATGTAGTGTATAGGGTTTGGTTCTATATCTTGGTTACCGTTCCCATTCTATTACTTTTTCCGATTTTGCTCATTTTTACTATCTCCGAAAAAACCTACCCCCATTTTTTTTGGTTGGCACGGAATCTATGGGCCAGACCTATTTTGTACGGTATGGGCTGTTTTCCCAAGATTGTTCGAGAGCAGCGCATGAAGAAAGGAAAAAGCTATATGCTAGTGGCCAACCACACCAGTATGCTTGATATTATGCTGATGTTGGTCATTAGTGGAAACCCTTTTGTTTTTGTAGGCAAAAAGGAATTGGAGGGCATTCCCATTTTTGGATTTTTCTATAAAAGGGTCTGCATAATGGTGGATAGGGAAAACGTTCGTAGTAGGACCGGGGTTTACCGTCGTGCACAAAGAAGACTAGATCAAGGGCTGAGCATTTGTATTTTTCCGGAAGGGGGCGTACCCGAGGAGGACATTGTTTTGGACAAGTTTAAGGACGGGGCTTTTAAAATGGCTATTGCCCATAAAATCCCCGTGGTACCGATGACTTTTTTGGATAATAAAACACGTTTTTCATTTACCTTTTTTAGTGGCGGACCTGGACGGCTAAGGGCCAAAGTGCACGAGTTTTTCGAGACTGGGATTTTGAGTGCCTCGGATACCTCTACATTAAGGGAAGAGGTAAGGGATGTGATTTTAAAAGAACTGACCAAACCGTAAAAATCCCATATAGGTATTTTTGTAATCACCTTGGTGCCCAAAGGGCGATATCATAGCAGGAATGGGCACACAAATTTCCGATGGTCTTGCCATCGTCCTCAATATATCTTGGGTCTTTAGAGGCATCGTTAATAATTTCCGCTTGGGCCGTTTGGGCCACATAACCCGATATTCCTTGGCCCATAGGAATTTGAACTGGATTGTCAATAGTCTGGTCCTTTGGGTTTTTTGGGCCGTACGCAGCTCTTTGGACCAAGTATTATCGTCTAGTGGAAGATCACACAATCCACTAACCCGAATCGGCCAAGACAGTTCTTGGCCACGTCCCAGAGAATATCATTTTCCTTTCCCATAAGCGATTTTGAAAAGTAAATGAGGACATCCCCAAATTGATTATTTTTCACATTGTCAAAAGGCCGGTTAGTTTTATAAATCCGGAAATAACGAGAATATGTGAGTGTCTTTGGCACAAAAAAGCGCCCGTTTTAAGGGGCGCTTAATTGATTGCTTAAAGGAGCAATCTTCCTAACCAACTTCTTACATATTAAAACTTAAAACTGATGCCGCTATAAACTCCAATGGAATAAGGTTTAAAATTGCCGGACACATTGGAAAAAGTGTTTAATTGATACTTCAATACAGGTTCAATATTAAACCTGACCTTGGGCGTAAATTTATAATTGAGGCCCATGCCCACATTGGCGCTAAAGTTTAAAGCGTTTATGTTGTTCGCCTCGCCCATTTCGGTAACCAGTTCATTGGATTCCAACAACACTGAATTGTCCACAAGGAAAAGCGAGCTTACACCTCCTATAAGATCAACGCCTAACTTTTTGTCCAAAACGGCGTAATTTACTTCCAATGGGACTTCGATATATCCCAATTGTTGAACCATTTTACCATCAAGGGAGGGGGCTTCGTTGAACAGAACCTCTTTGGAGTTGATCGCAGGGGCATTTTTGGCACTTTCCCTACTTTGTACAATTATGGATTCGGAATTTGGGTTATAATCAATATTTGCTATTCTATTGGCCGAAGCAGCCCGTAAAGTAGAGGAAAAAACCACATCGTTGGTATTGTAACCATAATTTACCCTGTGCACTCCGGAGCGGATTTTTAATTTTTTACCCACTTCATACGCTACGGTAAGACCATAGCTTAAATTAAACTTCCCCGATTTTGAGTTGGAGGAAAAGTCGGCTCCAACAGGAGAGCCATCTCCAATAGCATCAAAATATACAGGTGCCAAAGAAGGACCAACGGACCATTTTCCCGTTTTGTTTTCTGCCACCGCTTCCTCTATTTCCTTTTGCTCTTCAATCGCATCGTAAATGGATTTTTTTTCAGCCTCTGCTTTTTCTTCTGTATGCTGTGCAACTTGGGTGTTATCCCCGTCTGTTTGGGTGGTTCGTCTTTGGCCTTCATCACCGTTCATCGCAATGGCGCTGTTTTTTTCTGCGCCGTCTTTTTCAGAAGAAAGTGCTTCAGATTCGATCAAACCGTTGTTTTTGGCCTGAGTTTTACCCGCTGGGTCATTTGTTTTTGAATTGGTGGAAGCAACATTTTCGGCAATTGCCGAAACCTTATTTTTATGTAAGCCGTTATCGGTTGTTTGATGGTTCCCTTCCTCCAAGTCTTCACTATCGGATGTATTTGCCAAACCATCCCCTTGCTTTTCTGAAGTAGTCACTGGACTATTAAAGCCCTTACTCCTCTTTTCTTCTGAATTACCGGTTTCATCCGGAACAGCAATGTTTTCCAGATCGGTAATAATTTGTTCTTCTTTTGGTTCTTCGGCAAACGGATTGATTGCCAACAGGAGTATTGCCAAGGCTGCGGCAACCCCGCCCAGGCTCCACCAAATAGGTATGACCCGCTTTTTTTGTTTCTTTTTGTCCAAAGAGGCTTCAATGGAGTTCCAGACCTTTTTGTCCGGGACTTCTTGAAAGTCTTGAAAACTTTCTTTGAACAATTGCTCTAAATTCTTTTTCCCCATCGTTAGTTCTATTTAAGCAATGTTTATTTTGGCTTTTTCTATTTTGTCCCTCAAAATGGCCTTGGCCCTAGCTAAATTGGATTTTGAGGTTCCGATGGATGTCCCCAGCATCTCACCGATTTCTTTGTGACTGTAGCCGTCCAATACGTAAAGGTTAAAGGTTAGCCTATACTTATGTGGCAGCTCTTGTATGTAACCTAATAAGGTTGAAAGGCCTATGTCCGTGTCTTCCGTTTCCACTTCTACCTCGTCTTCAATATTTTCCGAAACTACGTTGAGGTATTGGTCTTTTCTGTATTTCTGGAGTACCGTGTTTACCGTTATCCGTTTGATCCAACCTTCAAAGGACCCTTTGAAACCGAACTGGTCGACCTTGTCGAATATGGTCATAAAACTGTCGTGCAGATTGTCCTCCGCTTCCGTTTTGTTACGGGAATATTTGAGGCACATACCGAAAAGAATACCGGAGTATCTCCGGTATAGCTCGGCTTGGGCCTTTCGATTTCCGTTTTTACAGTTATGTATCAGTTCTTCAAGATCCAAATGTTGGTCAATTTTGGATAGTTGCTATTTAATTTGTTTGTTCCCCTTCTGCTACCGGGATTGTATATTCCAAATAAGTTGCATTGCCTTCGGCATCATCACCCGCATAAAATCGGAAGATATAATCCTTGGTGTAAATCACATTGAATTTCAGCGTGGCCACAACTTCTTCCACGGCTTCGGTGCAAGCTCGGTCTTCATCGGTTAGCACAGAGCCGACCACAACAATGTCACGGCCCGTTTCCGCAGTGTCCGTTACATCAAAACCTTCAAAAAAGGTGCATCCGTTTGGTCTTTGGTAGGTTACTTCAATGTCGTAGGTTTTCCCATACTCAAATGATTCGGGCACATCGGCCTCAACTGTTTTTAAGGCTGTAAAGTAAAAATTGGGGGAATCATCATCCACCTCACAAGAGACGAACCATGAGCATGCCACGATCAACATAAAGGGCACTAATGCTTTTTTCATAATAAAAATCCTTTTATTCCCTAGATGTTCAGTGTATACAAGGGTTGCGTAGGATTTTCACAACTAAAGGTTAATCTCCCATAAAAATCGATAAAAGGGTTATTCGCTTACCGCTGCAATGGCCTCTCTGATTTTGCTTTCCAATTCTTCGGATAGTTCAGGATTGTCCAAGAGGAGTGATTTTACGGCATCCCTTCCCTGTCCCAATTTGGTGTCGCCATAACTGAACCAAGAGCCACTCTTTTTTACAATTTCGTAGGCGACTCCCAAATCAAGTATTTCTCCTATTTTGGAAATTCCCTCACCGTACATAATGTCAAATTCCGCAGTTTTAAATGGCGGTGCCACTTTGTTTTTCACCACTTTTACACGGGTCTTGTTTCCTTGGACATCACCATCGGTGCTTTTGATCTGTGTGGAACGCCTAATATCCAATCGTACGGATGCATAAAATTTAAGGGCGTTGCCCCCGGTGGTTGTTTCTGGATTTCCGAACATTACCCCGATTTTTTCCCGCAACTGGTTAATAAATATTACGGTACATTTTGTTTTGCTGATGGTGGAAGTCAGTTTTCGCAGCGCCTGTGACATTAAACGCGCATGCAATCCCATTTTGGAATCTCCCATTTCACCCTCAATCTCACTTTTTGGCGTAAGGGCAGCTACGGAATCCACGATTACAATGTCAATAGCACCGGAACGAATCAAGTTTTCGGTTATTTCCAAGGCTTGCTCTCCGTGATCGGGCTGGGAGATGATCAAATTGTCAATATCAACCCCTAACTTTTTGGCATAAAAGCGGTCAAAAGCATGTTCAGCATCAATAAAAGCGGCAATGCCTCCAGCTTTTTGGGCTTCGGCAATGGCATGCAGTGTCAATGTGGTTTTACCTGAAGATTCAGGACCATAGATTTCGATCACCCGCCCTCTCGGGTATCCTCCTACGCCGAGGGCGATGTCCAATCCCAACGAGCCGGAAGGAATTACCTCCACATCTTCAACAACACTATCGCCCATTTTCATGACAGCACCTTTGCCGTAGGTCTTGTCCAACTTGTCCAATGTAAGTTTTAAGGCCTTTAATTTTGCTTCTTTCTCTTTGCTCATGGTAAAAAATGTTAGGAAGGCTAAAATACCATTTCTTTCAACATGCCACAAAGGCCACGCAACCTTTTTAACAACAATACATCTTTAGGTTACTAACTCATCTACATAGAGCTAATTATAGCTCGCATTGCTAGGAGGAAGAAAATTTAGCTATGAAAAGGAAGTAGTGGATCAAGGGGCCCTTAACAGGCCCTTTTGATTTACTTGTCCTTTAATTCTTATCTTTGCCCCACATTTTTAAGAACCATTCTTTAACTTAATCAGGTATAGCATGCAACTGTACAACACATTAAGTGCAAAAGAAAGGGAAGCCCTTATTGAGGAGGCCGGTAAAGAACGGCTCACCATCTCTTTCTATAAATATGCACACATAGGCAATCCCCAGATTTTAAGGAACCATCTTTTTTTGGCTTGGGACGATATGGAGGTTCTGGGTCGGATTTATGTGGCCCACGAAGGCATAAACGCCCAACTTTCGGTGCCCGCGGAAAACTTCAATACTTTTAAGGAACATTTGGACAGCATCACATTTTTGGAAAATGTGAGGTTGAACATCGCCATTGAACAGGACAACAAATCATTTTTGAAATTAAAAGTGAAGGTCCGCAAAAAAATTGTGGCGGATGGGCTGAACGATAACACTTTTGATGTCACCAATAAAGGCATACACGTAGGTGCGGAACAGTTCAACGAACTTATTGAAGACGAAAACACCGTTTTGGTGGATATGCGAAACCATTACGAAAGCGAGATAGGCCATTTTAAAAATGCAGTTACACCCGATGTGGACACTTTTCGCGACTCACTCGATATTATAGAACAAGACCTTGCCGAACACAAGGAAGACAAAAAACTGGTAATGTATTGTACCGGCGGTATCCGTTGCGAAAAAGCCAGCGCCTATTACAAGCACAAAGGCTTCAAAAATGTGTACCAGCTGGAAGGAGGCATCATCGAATACACCCGACAAGTACGCGAAAAGCAATTGGAGAATAAATTCTTGGGCAAAAACTTTGTCTTTGACCACAGGAGGGGCGAACGTATTTCCGAAGATGTGATAGCACACTGCCACCAATGCGGCAAACCATGTGACACGCATGTAAACTGTGCCAATGAAGCATGTCATTTGTTGTTTATCCAATGTGATGAATGTGCGGAGGCCATGAACAATTGCTGCTCTGTGGATTGCATGGAAATACACGCGTTGCCCTACGAAGAACAAAAACGTTTGCGCAAAGGCAAGGGGGCCAGCAACAAAATATTCAAAAAAGGACGTTCTCCCGTGCTGAAATACAAGAAGTAGCATTTCACTACTGCAACAAATTGTACTATATTTACAATTAGTAATTTTTATGAACCCTATTGAGGTTGTTTAAACGGATAGGAAGGAATTTCATGTCACATCGAGCACAGTCGTGATGAGTTTTTAAATTTCCCAATGCTTGAGGGAGTTTGTGACTGTAATCCAACCGACACGTTTTATCGGCACCTCAATCAAGATATTAAATATGGCGTGTAGCAGTTGTTCAACCGGCAAGGATGGACAACCGCGTGGTTGCAAGAACAATGGTACTTGCGGCACTGATGGTTGTAACAAGCTAACAGTCTTTGACTGGCTTTCCAATATGTCGTTGCCCAACGGTCAAAAACCTTTTGATTGCGTTGAGGTACGTTTTAAAAATAGTAGAAAGGAATTTTTTAGGAATACGGAGAATCTCACATTGTCCATAGGCGATGTCGTGGCCACCCAGGCCAAATCCGGCCATGATGTCGGCGTTGTTACCCTTACCGGTGAATTGGTGCGGATACAAATGAAAAAGAAAAAGGTGGCACCTGATGATAGGACCATCCCTAAAATTTACAGAAAAGCTACCCAACGGGACATTGATATTTGGCAAAAATGTAGGGATAGGGAAGAAGAAATAAAGAAGCGCTCCCGGGAAATCGCCATATCCCTAAAACTTGAAATGAAACTGAGTGACGTCGAATTCCAAGGAGATGGTTCCAAGGCCACATTTTACTATACCGCCGAAGATCGCGTGGATTTTAGGCAATTGATCAAGGACATGGCCAAAGCTTTCGGTATCCGTATTGAAATGCGCCAAATCGGCTACCGGCAAGAAGCCCAACGCTTGGGCGGCATCGGTTCTTGTGGTCGTGAACTCTGTTGCTCTACGTGGTTGACGGATTTTAGGTCCGTGAGCACAGCATCGGCCCGTTATCAACAATTGGCCCTGAACCCTCAAAAATTGGCGGGTCAGTGCGGTAAATTGAAGTGCTGCCTCAATTACGAGCTGGATATGTATCTGGAAGCACTCAAAAATTTTCCTCCCTCCGATTGTAAGCTCAAAACCCAGAAAGGAATAGCTTTTTGTCAAAAAGCGGATATTTTTAAAGAAACACTTTGGTTCTCTTACAAAGATGAACCCGCTACATGGCATACCTTGTCCAAAGACCAAGTGCTGGAAATCTTGGAACTGAACAAGAAAAACGAAAAGGTTGCAAGCCTAGAGGAGTATGCTGCCGATAATGTGAACGAGGAAAAAACAACCTTTGAAAATGTAGTGGGCCAAGACAGCCTTACCCGCTTTGATAGACCCAAGAACAAAAAGCGAAGAAAGAAAAAACGTAGAAAACCAAAATCCAAAGCACCCAATGCGAAATAATTTTTTGTTTCCACTTCTTGCGGTACTTGCCCTATCATCCTGCAATGAGCTGTTGGTCTATTCGGACTATAAGCCCATCAAAGAAGGAAAGTGGGAAATGGACCAAGGGGTCGACTTTCAATTTTCCGAGCTGGATTCCACGGAAACATACAATATGTTCATCAACATCAGAAATGATGATACCTTTGCCTTTAGCAATTTATTTTTGATTACCGAGATGGAATATCCAAGCGGTAATACCGTTAAGGATACATTGGAATACAAAATGGCCAAACCCAGTGGCGAATGGCTCGGGAAAGGAATGGGAAGCGTCAAGGAAAACAAACTTTGGTACAAGGAAAAGATCGATTTTCCCGATTCTGGCGTATATAAAGTGAATATTTCCCACGCCATGCGCAAAAATGGCGATGTGGAAGGCCTTCATATTTTAGAAGGAGTAACAGATGTTGGTTTGGAAATAGAAAAAGCACCCAAATTATAATGGCAAAGAAGCGTCAAAAAAAACAGCAGCAAAATTTTCTTCCTTTCATTAAGTGGTTTTGGATCTTATTTGGAGCAGGGGTACTTTCCGTTGCCCTGATCTTTCTTTTGGCTTCGTGGGGAGCCCTTGGAGAAATGCCCACCTTTGAACGTTTGGAAAACCCAGAGACCAATCTGGCAACAGAGTTTATCTCTTCGGACGGGGAAACATTGGGAAAACTCTATTTAGATGACAATAGAACCTGGGTGGATTATGAGGCGCTTCCGCAGAACATTGTTGATGCTTTAATAGCCACAGAAGATGCACGATACTATGACCATTCTGGTATCGATGCCCGGGGCTTTGCAAGGGCCTTGGCCTATTTGGGAACCAAGGGAGGGGCAAGTACCATTTCCCAACAGCTGGCACGCCAACTTTTTGTTGGTGTACGATCGAGCAACCTCTTGGAGGCAGTTACACAAAAAATAAAGGAGTGGGTCATAGCCACACGTTTGGAACGCAACTACACAAAGGAAGAGATCATCGCCATGTACCTCAATATTTATGATTTTGGGTACAATGCGGACGGTATCCGTTCTGCATCTAGAATTTACTTTGGAAAAGAGCCTGCAGAGCTTAAAACCGAAGAGTCCGCCGTATTGGTGGGCATGCTAAAAAACTCGTCCCTTTACAATCCCATGCGCCGTGAAGAGTTGGTTTTTAACAGGCGTAACACCGTTCTCGGTCAAATGGCCAAATATGGCTATATCTCTGAAAAGGAGAAAGATTCGTTGCAAAGCAGGGAGATGAAGATCAATTTTAACCCGGAATCCCACCGGGAAGGGTTGGCCACCTATTTTAGAATGTACATGCAGCGCTATTTGAACAACTGGGTGCGTGAAAACCCAAAACCTGATGGCGAAAAGTATAATATTTATTTGGACGGGCTAAAGGTCTACACCACCATAGATTCCAGAATGCAAAAAAATGCAGAAGAGGCCGTGCAGGAACACATGAAAAACCTTCAAGCTGAGTTCTTTCACCAAAATACGCCCGAGCGCAACCCTACAGCTCCATTTCTGGATTTGACAAGCGGGGCTATTGATACCATTATGGAGCGCGCCATGAAACGATCGGCCAGATGGCGCCATCTTAAACGTGAAGGATTGGATGAAAAGGATATTGAAGCAACTTTCCACAAGAAAACCGAAATGACCGTTTTTGATTGGAACAGCGATTCCTTTGAAAAAGATACCATTATGACACCTATGGATTCCATACGGTACTACAAAACATTCCTACGTACCGCCATGATGTCCATGGAACCACAGACTGGTCATGTAAAAGCATGGGTCGGAGGAATAGATTACAAGCATTTTCAATATGACAATGTAATTCAAGGATCAAGACAAGCGGGTTCATTGTTTAAACCTTTCGTGTATGCTGCGGCGATTGACCAGTTGCGTTACTCCCCATGTTACACATTGCCAGACAACCAATACTGTATTGAACCGGGAAAACATGGGAACATGGAGGCATGGTGCCCAAAGAATTCGGATGGGAAGTACTCGGGAGAGGATATGTCCCTGAAAAGTGCGTTGGCCAATTCCGTAAACACCATCACCGCACAATTGATTGATAGGGTAGGTCCGGGTTCCGTAGCTTCCATAGCAAAAAGCATGGGGGTTACGAAGGATGTTCCAGAAGTGCCGTCCATTGCCCTGGGCACACCCGACGTTAGTGTATATGAAATGGTGGGAGCCTTTGGGACCTATGCCAACCAAGGGGTATATGTAAAACCCGTAATGGTCACCCGTATCGAAGATAAAAACGGTACCGTGCTCTTTGAATACAAACCAAAAACAAAGGATGTACTGAGCAAAGATGTGGCCTATGCCATGATCAACCTTTTGGAAGGGGTTACCGAATACGGATCTGGGGGGAGATTAAGACATACCTACGGCAAAAACCAAGCTGTTTACAAGGAAATAATAACGGGATACCCTTATGAATTAACCAATCCCATTGCTGGTAAAACAGGTACTACACAAAACCAGAGTGATGGCTGGTTTATGGGCATGGTCCCCAACTTGGTTACAGGTGTATGGGTAGGAGGTGAAGATAGATCCATACACTTTAATCGCCTATTATATGGACAGGGAGCATCCATGGCATTGCCCATATGGGCCCTTTACATGAAGAAGAATTATGCCAACGAGGAAATAGGCGTTTCCAAGGATGCTTTTGAAGAGCCAGAGGAAATGTCGATCATTATAGATTGTTCCAAACAACAACAGGAAGAAGAGGAAGATATTGACACAGAAGACGATTTGGACGACCTGGATTTCTAGTCCAAGCCCACTTTGACAAAATAAAGCCCCAAGCATATCGTAATTTGCTTGGGGCTTTTTTATTTAAATCGTAATTTCAGGCAATATAAATACGAATGCCATGATCAATAAAACAGTTGCCAATGTTACAGAGGCCTTGGAGGGCGTAAAGAATGGAATGACCTTTATGCTGGGAGGATTTGGGCTATGCGGAATACCCGAAAATGCCATTGATGAATTGGTACGGTTAGGCGTTAAGGACATCACCTGTATATCCAATAATGCCGGGGTCGACGATTTTGGTCTTGGACTCCTTTTGCAGAAGCATCAGATAAAAAAAATGATTTCCTCCTATGTAGGTGAGAACGACGAGTTTGAACGCCAAATGCTGAGCGGGGAACTGGAAGTGGAGCTGACACCACAAGGAACCCTGGCCGAGAAATGCAGGGCGGCACAGGCAGGATTTCCCGCATTCTATACCCCGGCAGGATACGGAACCGAGGTCGCCGAGGGAAAAGAGACCCGCGAATTTGATGGGAAAATGTATGTGTTGGAGTCAGCGTTCAAGGCCGATTTTGCTTTTGTAAAGGCATGGAAAGGGGACGAAGCCGGCAACCTTATTTTTAAGGGTACGGCACGGAATTTCAACCCCTGTATGTGCGGAGCGGCCACGATAACCGTAGCGGAAGTCGAAGAACTACTTCCTGCGGGCAGTCTGGACCCCAACCAGATCCATATTCCCGGCATATTTGTACAGCGCATTTTCCAAGGAGAAAAATTTGAAAAACGAATTGAACAAAGAACAGTTAGACAGAAAGCATAGATATGTTGGATAAGAACGGAATAGCAAAACGGATAGCAAAAGAGGTCAAGGACGGATACTACGTAAACCTGGGCATCGGCATCCCCACTTTGGTCGCCAATTTTGTACGGGACGATATTAGTGTGGAATTCCAAAGCGAGAACGGAGTTTTGGGCATGGGGCCCTTCCCTTTCGAGGGGGAAGAGGATGCCGACATCATCAATGCAGGCAAACAAACCATAACCACTTTGCCGGGTGCTTCTTTTTTTGACTCTGCCCTAAGTTTTGGGATGATCAGGGGCCAACATGTGGATTTAACCATTTTAGGGGCAATGGAAGTAGCGGAGAACGGGGATATCGCCAACTGGAAGATACCCGGAAAGATGGTAAAGGGAATGGGGGGCGCCATGGACTTGGTGGCTTCTGCGGAAAACATCATCGTTGCCATGATGCATACCAACCGGGCCGGGGAGTCAAAATTGTTGAAACGATGCACCTTGCCCTTGACCGGTGTAGGCTGCGTAAAAAAAATTGTCACCAACCTTGCCGTATTGGAAGTCACATCCGAAGGATTCAAATTGATGGAAAGAGCACCTGGGGCCACCGTTGAGGAAATCGTAGAGGCAACCGAAGGAAAACTTATTGTGGAAGGAGATATTCCCGAAATGAACATTTGATAAATATCCATACAATTTTTACAACAAAATCAAGCCATTACACAACAATAGTTTTAAATTACCGTTCATCGATTATATATTTGGTTATATCGAATTTTTTACCCAAATTAACACCACAAACCAAATTAACCATGGCACTAAAATCAAAAACCACGATGGACGAAAGTGTCCAAGTCTACAGAAACGATTTTTTCACAGGTTTTATGCTTTTGATCAAAAAGCTTTTCATGCTATAGATCAGTAGTTATCCCCCTGAAAAATATAGAGCCAACATCTTGTTAGGCTCTTTTTTTGTGATAATTTTGGGCATAATTCTTCGCCATGGCCTTGCACTATCTAAAATGTACTACTGCGGACTTAAAAACTTTGGTGCACATATCCAAAGAGACCTTTAGGGCCGCCTTTGAAAAAGACAATGACCCAAAGGATTTTGAAGCCTATATCCAAGAAGCGTTCCATCCTGATAAACTGGCCAAAGAACTTGCCCACAAGGACTGCCTTTTTTATTTTGTGTATGACGATGAGACATTGGTAGGGTATTTTAAATTGAATATTGGAACGGCCCAGACCGATGTGCACGACCCCAATGCCTTGGAAATTGAACGTATTTATGTGCTTGGGGAGCATCAAGGTAAAAAGATAGGTGCTTGGATGCTCCAAGAGATCATCACAAAAGCCAAGGGGCTGGACAAAGACTATATCTGGCTAGGGGTATGGGAACACAATCCCAAAGCCATACGTTTTTATCAAAAACATGGTTTTACAAAGTTTAACGAGCACCCTTATTATATCGGTACCGATAAACAAACCGATTGGTTGTTGCGATTGGAGCTTCAATAAATTTCCCAGATAAAGAATATCGCCCACCCCATATTTGAGGTGTCCGGCGATTCCATGAACGATTCCAGCTTAGAGGCAATCCCAAACGAGGCCTATGCACTTGGGTTGGAAATTAAAAGAGAATCGTTAACCTGCAATAATGAAACCTTTTGAAACCGATCATTTATACTGGTTTGTGCGAATGGGATTATCTGTAAACAGCTTACAGGGTATAACAGGGAAAATAAGACGGTTTTGTGCCATAATTTGAATACATCGCCCGAATTTCAGGACTTTGGGTTGCCTTTGGATGATGTGTTACAAATCTTCAAGATCTTGAAAAAGTAGCTTTGACCTTGTCCAAGTGCACTAAAACTTTCTCCAAACACCCATCTAAGTTTTTCTTCACCTCTGTTTCCCAAAAACGAAACACAGTGTACCCTTTTTCTTTTAAAGCTTGGTTCACCTCTTGATCTCGTTGTATGTTACGCTCAATTTTGGGAATCCAGAATTCCCGGTTGGTCTTGATTTTTTCTTTGCGCTCCTGCCAATTGTGTCCGTGCCAAAACTCGCCATCAATAAATATGACGGTCTTGTACTTTTTTAGGGCAACATCCGGCCTACCCATGAGCTTCTTGCAATCGATACGGTAGCGGTAGCCCGATTGCCACAACGCCTTTCTGAAGGCAAGCTCTGGCTTGGTGTTCTTGCCCTTTATTTTTCCCATGATCTTGGAACGCTCAGGAGTAGTGTAGAAGCCTGATTCCTCGTTGAACCGGGGCACTTTTATACGCTCTTTCGGGTATTTTTTGGGCATACGGTAATATACACAGGTTTAAATCAAAAAAAATGCAGCCTTACACTCATCTCTTTACACACCAATTTAAGCTTAAAATTGGGTGTTCTAAGCATTCGGGTTCTTGTCACGGATACGTTTGTACAGCCTGATCCCCAGCATCAGCAATAGGGCAAGCACAAAAATCCCTATCACCCCATAGATCCAGTTAAAAGCATTTTTAAGTATGACCAAAAACACCACGGCAAACAGTACAAGGGTGGCCACCTCGTTCCAAATACGCATAAATCTAGAAGTGTATTTTACCTGATCGCGCTGTAATTGCTTAAAAATTTGATGGCATTTAAAATGGTACACAAAAAGTAGCGCCACAAAGGCCAGTTTAACGTGCATCCAAGGTTGCTGCAACCATGCGGGCATCAAAATCAACAACCATATCGCGAACAAGGTACACAAGATTGCCGATGGCCATGTAATGATGTACCATAATCGTTTTGTCATCAACTTTAATTGATCGGAAAGGATTTCCCTATCGGGTGATGGTTTTTGCCATGCTTCAATATGGTAGATGAACAGCCGGGGAATATAGAACAAACCAGCAAACCAGGTCACCACAAATATTAAGTGCAACGATTTTATGTACGGGTACAGCAATTATTTCGTTTTAAGTGTTACATTCTAATGGCTCCAATGCCATGCTCCCATAGTTTGGCGTTAAAGTTAGGTATTTCTGTTTTCATCAAGGTCTCCGCACGCTGTTTTAGTCCAATCCATTGTGCATCCAGTTCTGCCTTTCTATCTTTTGACGGTTGGTTGATTTGTGGTAATGCACTGTTGCTGTGGTTCATTACAAAAAGATATTCCGCGGTAAACTTGTTTGGGAAGTTCTCCACATCGTCATACGCCTGTGATTTGCGCTGCACCATTTCGCCATCCCATGTTTTTAATTTATCGAGTAAGGCTTGACCTTCTTTCTTCAGCTCATCATTGTCCAAATCCTCCAACAACTTCTTCAGTTGGTCTTGCACTTCTTTTAACTTGTTCACCTTGTTGTGCATGTCGGTGAGTTTGGCCTCAAAATCAGTCATAATGGCATCGTGTTCCTCAAAACGTTCTTGGTCAACATTGGTATTGGGTGGGGCGATGATGGTTCCCTCGGTGGAAACTGTCTCCCCTCCTGCTTTTAATTTTATGGTATACTCTCCGGGCGGCACTTTATGGCCTGTGAAATTGGCTTCGATATACACCCCTGGGATACCTGGCATTATTGGGGTTTTTAAATCCCAGACAAAGCGATTCAACCCTTTGTTGGTTCCCAAAACAGGTTTTGGGGGTGCACCACCGCCATTGTGCGGTATGTAACTTTCATCTTTTTGGGAAGTGAAGCTGCGAACCACTTTGCCCTGTCCGTTGAAAATTTCCATGGTTACTTCGGTGGAATCTATTTTTTCCGGAAGATTATAGTAGATCACCATACCGTTTGCCGGGTTTACTCCTTCAAAAGAATGGGTTCCCGTTACACTTTTGGAAGAACTGTTCAGCTGACTTCCCCAATTACCGTGAACGGCTTCTTCGGGCTTGTAAATTTTCAGGTCTTTGGCAACTCCCTTGTACTGTGATAGTGTGGTAATGTTGTCCAAAATCCAGAAACTTCTTCCGGATGTCGCCACGATCAAATCCCCTTGGTGCACCTTTAAGTCCGTAATCGGCGTTTTGGGCAGATTCAGTTGCAAGGGTTCCCATTTTTTACCATCGTTCCAAGAAACATAGAGCCCCTTCTCGGTACCGGCATACAACAGTCCTTTTCGCTCTTCGTCTTCCCGCACTGCCCTTGTAAAGGCTCCATAAGGAATCCCTTCACTTATGTTCGTCCACGATTTACCATAGTCGCTGCTTTTGTATATGGCAGGGGTATAATCATTGAATTTATATCGGGTAGTGGCAATGTAGATGGTGCCTGGGTCATGTGGCGATACCTCGATGGCGTTCACCAAACATTCCTTTAAGCCCTTTGGGGTTATGTTCTCCCATGATTCCCCTCCATTTTTGGTGATATGCACCAGACCATCATCACTGCCTGTAATCAAAATTCCTTTTTCGTGCGGTGATTCAATAATGTAGGCCAAGGTACCATAGTTTTCAGCACCTACGGCCTCGTTGGTATAGGGGCCACCGCCTTTTCCTTGCAATTCATCCTGGTCTCTGGTAAGGTCCGGGGATATTTCTTCCCAAGTCACTCCATTGTCCCGGGTACGAAGCACCAATTGGGCTCCATGATAAAACGTACCGGGTTCGTGCTTGGACCAAATCACGGGGGCATTCCAGTTGTACAGGTATTTCATATCCCGTGCATCACGACCCAAATATTGGATAGGGGCCGCCATGACCTTACTCGACATTTTGGATTCCATGTCCAACAGTTCGATGGTCCCCAAATAACTTCCACCCATCACATAACGGGGATTATCGGGATCAAAGGCCAAAAAAGCACTCTCCCCACCTGCGGAATAGTGCCAATCCTCTTGGTTGATGCTCCATCGACCCATGGAAAGACTTGCAATCTTGACCGAAGTATTGTCCTGCTGGCCACCATAAATATTATAAGGAAAGAGATTGTCCGTACTGATTCGGTAAAACTGTGCCGTGGGCATATTGTCCTGTAAGGTCCAGTTTTCGCCGTAATCAAAAGTAATGGTAGCCCCGCCATCATCTGCCAAAACCATATTGTTGGAGTTGTTAGGGTTAATCCACAAATCGTGGGTATCGCCATGGGGCACTGAGATGGTTTCCCATGTTTTGCCCCCATCTTCGGAACGAAACATGGAAGCACTCAGCACATACACGGTATCTTCATCATTGGGATCGGGAAACACTTCAATATAATACCAGGCACGTTGCACCAATCGGTTATCGCCACTTACCATCTGCCAGCTATCACCTGCATCATTGGAAACGAACAAACCGCCCTTGTCTTGATTGGAATCACTTTCGATCACGGCATAGACTTTATCGGAATTGGCAGCACTTACCGCTATGGCCATTTTTCCTTTTTCCTCGGGAAGACCCTTCGTCATTTCCGTCCAAGTATCCCCGCCATCGGTACTCTTGTACAGTCCGCTTCCAGGTCCACCACTGATTACCTTATTTGGTTTGCGCTGGTGCTCCCACATTGCTGCATACAAGACCAGAGGATTATTTGCATCCATGGAAAGCTCGGCAGCTCCGGTGCCTTTATCCACATATAAGATCTTCTCCCAAGTTTTACCGCCATCCATGGAACGGTACACCCCTCTTTCCTCATTTGGGGCATATAAAGCTCCCTGGGCGGCTACGTAGACAATATCGGGATTGGTGGGGTGGATAATGATACGGGAAATATGTTGCGTTTTTTCCAAGCCTAGCTTGATCCATGTTTTTCCTGCATCGTTGGATTTGTACATGCCATCTCCGTAAGAGGTCATTACGCCTCTGGGGGCATGCTCTCCCATACCACAATACACAATATTGGGGTTGGATGGTGATACAGAAACGGCCCCGACGGAACCCATTTCAAAAAATCCGTCGGAAATGTTTTCCCATTGGCCTCCTGCATTGCCGGTTTTCCAAAGTCCACCGCCCGTTGTACCCATATAATAGGTAAGCGGGTCGCCCACGACGCCACTTGCGGTTACCGAACGTCCTCCCCTAAAAGGGCCAATGTTCCTAAATTTCATGGGTTCAAAATAATCGTTGGCGGTCTGTGCAAAAGCCAGCGTTCCAAATAAAGCGCCTAACAGAAGAAATACTCTTTTTTTCATGGTGATGGTTGGTTTATATAATAGAATATGTGCTGTACACAATGAAAAGAGGGTGTCTGAAAAGCTCCTTATCTGTCAGTTCGATCGTAGTCGAGAACCTAAAGTAATTTGATAATCAATGGGTTTCGACTGCGCTCAACCTGACAAATTCAATCTTTTGTTGCTTTTTATACACCCTCATTCCGTTTATTCCTCGATACTCAAATAATTCAATTTAAGCTGATTGAACTCTGCATTGAAAGCGGAAATCCCTTCATCGACCAAATTATCGAATGCCCTTAATTGCTCGTTTATTTTGCCTGACATTTCATTTTTGACGGCGATGTCCTGCTCCGTCGGCGGGAAATCATCAATGGAAACCAAACTGTTCAAGTGTGCCAGTTTGTTGGTCAGTTTGATTGGAAAGTTCAATGGGTCTTGGTTACTTCTGTTCTTGGTCTGATACAGTTCTTTTTCGATGGAACTGAATTGCTCTTTCATCTTTTTGGCTTTTTCCACCAAAGCTTTGGTCGCTTCATCATCTTTATACTTTTTGATGAACTCCTCCAGCTTCCCATTGATCGCCCTGATCTTTTTGATGGATTGGTGCGCTCTGTCCACGGTTTGGTTCACCTCTGTGATGAAATCGTACTGTTTTTGCATATCGGCCACCGTAACCTCTGCCCTTGGATCGGGAAGAATAGTGAAGTTCTCCGTTTGGTCGTTCCCATTTACATTCAGGCTAACCTTGTATGTTCCAGGAACCGCTTTGGGACCGCTTAGGTTGGCCCACCACAAAATCATGCCGTCCAATTTTTCGGCACCTTTGCCACGGGTATCCCAAACATAGGTGTTTCCTCCTTTTTTGGCCTCCAGTTTTTTGTCCTTCTCCTTGGCATAAGTGCTATAGGTGGCCAAGGTATCACCGTTCATTTTGGTATACGTTAGTGCCACACTGTCTTTTTCGGAGAAATCCTTTAGGTAAAAATGGGTGATTACACCATTGGCCAGGTTTTCACCTTCTGTTTTTGATGGTTTTCTAGCTGCTCTACCTTTGGTTCTGTAACTATCTCTTGGCTTGTACAAAATAGCGTCTGCCGATTTCTTGGCAGCATCCAATTGGTGCAATACGGTAAGGTCGTCAATCACCCAAATACTTCTGCCTTGGGTCGCTACGATCAAGTTATCGTCTTTAATGGTCAAATCCGTAATGGGAACAATGGGCAAGTTCAACTGAAACTTCTCCCAATTGGTTCCGTCATTAAAGGAGATGTACATACCGGTTTCCGTGCCTGCATACAACAAGCCTTTTCTTTTAGGGTCTTCCCTTACCACACGGGTAAAGTGCTCATCCTCGATTCCATTGGTGATTTTGGTCCAAGTTTTTCCGTAATCGGTAGTTTTATAGATATATGGTGCAAAGTCCCCCAACTTGTAGCGCGTAGCGGCCACGTAGCAGGTACCTTCGTCAAAAGCCGATGGCTCAATACTGTTGATCATGTTCCACTCGGGCATATTTGGGGGTGTAACATTTTCCCAAGTTTGACCACCGTCTTTGGTCACGTGAATCAAACCATCGTCACTGCCCACCCACAATAATCCTTCTTTCAATGGACTTTCGTTGGCGGCAAAAATGGTACAGTAATATTCCACACTGGTATTGTCCTGTGTGATCGGTCCTCCACTGGACACCAATTTTGTAGGGTCATTTCTAGTTAAATCTCCACTCAACAACTCCCAGCTCTGACCCTCGTTGGTGGTCATGTGCACATGGTTGGAGAAGGTGTACAATTTGTTGGGATCATGTTTGCTGAACATGATGGGGAAGTTCCACTGAAAACGGTACTTCATCCCTTCGGCACCATGCCCCATGGGATTATCGGGCCAAACATTCACCGCCCTGGTTGTTTTTTTGGCATGGTTCACCCTGGTCAACAATCCGCCATAACTACCTCCATAAACAATATCGTCATTGGTTGGATCCACGGCAATGTGGGCGGACTCGCCTCCTGCCGTTTCTTCCCAGTCGTCCTCCCCAATGGAACCATCATCACTTCTGTAATTGATCCTAAGGGTAGAATTATCTTGCTGTGCCACATAAATACGGTATGGAAAGGCATTATCCGTGGTAACCCGGTAAAACTGTGCCGTAGGTTGGTTGTGGTAGGTACTCCAGGTTTCCCCGCCATCATAACTTACCTGGGCACCCCCATCATCGGCCATGATCATGCGATCGGAATCTTCCGGAGCGATCCAAAGGTCGTGGTGATCACCGTGAGGGGCATTGGAAGATTCAAAGGTCTTTCCTCCATCGGTACTTTTATGATAGCTTACATTGAGCACATAGACCACATCTTCATCATTGGTATCGGCATAAACCCGGGTATAGTACCAGGCTCGCTGTCTCAAACTTCTGTCGCTGTTAACAAGAGCCCAAGTTTTACCGGCATCTTCCGAGCGGTACAGCCCTCCTTTGTCCTTGTTTTCCACCATGGCCCAGACCCTATTGCTGTTTTGGGGCGAAACGGCCACACCGATAATTCCCAAAGTATCGGTCGCGAAACCTTCGTTGTTGGAAATCTCTGTCCACGTTTCCCCGCTATCGGTACTTTTCCAGAGTGCAGAACCTTCTCCGCCACTGTTCAAACTATAGGGAGTTCGTTCAATTCTCCATGTGGATGCATATAAAATCCGTGGGTTGTTCGGGTCAAAAGTTAAATCAACCGCTCCAGCCATATCGTTGGCAAAAAGCACTTTTTTCCATGTCTCGCCACCATCGGTACTTTTGTAAACGCCCCTTTCTTCGGTGGGCTTGTACAAATTGCCCATTACAGCGGCGTAAACAATATCGGCATTTTCGGGATGTACCCGCATTCGGGAAATATGCCGGCTTTTGTCAAGGCCCAATGATTTCCATGTCTTTCCGGCATCCTCGGTTTTCCAAACGCCATAGCCAGAGGAAACGTTGCCGCGAACGGTCTGCTCCCCTCCACCTACATAGATCACATTGTGGTCGCTTTGCGCCACTTCAACGGCACCGATACTCCCTCCAAAATAACCGTCGGAAATGTTTTCCCAAGAGCGACCCCCATCGGTAGTTCTCCATACACCACCACCTGTAGCTCCGAAATAATATAAATTAGGTTCTCCCGGTACTCCGGCAACTGTTCCGGAACGGCCTCCACGGAAAGGACCGATCAATCGATATTCCAAACTTGAGTATAATTTTTCGGGGTATTCCGGTGCGCTTTGTTTTTTGTTCCTGCGCTGGGAATGCATTGGGGCAATAAACAATGTTGCGGTAAGCAAAAGCATACCAATTTTGAAAAAGCAAGTCTTCATTTTTAAAGTGTTGAGTTAGTCTGCCTTAAAAGTAGTGAAAAAGGCACAAAAAAATTATCCAATATTTTGTACTTTAACCTCGCAGATAAAAAAATCAAAAACTAAACCATGCTAAAATTTTTAAGGCTCGCCGTTTTAATCTTGGCGATAGCTGCTTGTAAAGACCAATCAAACAAAAAAAACGAAACAACAACAACTCCCACATCTGAAGAGAATAAATCTGAATGGACCTACCTTTTTGACGGCACCAGTCTAGAAGGTTGGCGCGGTTACGGTATGGATTCCCTGCCTCCGGGATGGACAATAAAGGACAGTATCCTCACTTTTGACACCGAACTGGGACTGGAACAGGATTATACCGGCGGGAAAGATATTATTTACGGAGCCGAAGAGTTCGATAATTTTGAACTCTATCTGGAATGGAAAATACCCAAGGGGGCCAACAGCGGAATTTTTTACCATGTAAAAGAAGGTTATGATGGGCCTCCTGTAGTGTCCCCGGAATATCAGATCATCGACGATGAAAACTATGCGGACATACACGATTTGACAGGGTACAACTCGCAATTTGGTGCAGAGCACCCGGAACTTCTTCAAGATTGGCAAAAAACAGGTGCCGACTACGCGATGCATACCGCGGACGAATCCCAAAAACAACTGAATCCGGTAGGTGAATGGAATTCTTCAAAAATCGTGTTCACCCCCGAAAAGGTGGAACACTGGCTCAACGGTAAAAAATTATTGGAATTTGTACCGTGGTCCGATGACTGGAAAGCCAAAAAGAATTCTGGAAAATGGGACAACGCGCCCGACTACGGAAAATACAAAACGGGCTACATTGCCCTTCAAGATCATGCGAGCCCTATTTGGTTCAGAAACATAAAAATTAAAAAACTATAACCTCCAACCATGAACAAAAGAGAATTTATCAAGAAAAGTAGTGTGGGAGCACTTGGAATCATGTTTGCCCCTTCCATTTTAAAGGCAGGCTTCCCAAAAGAAAAACTAAGAACAGCCCACATTGGAGTCGGCAATATGGGGATGGAGGACCTAAAGGCCGTCTCATCCCACGAAGCAGTTGAGGTAATCGCTCTTTGCGATGTAGATGCCATCAACCTATCCACCGCCCATAAAATGCATCCGGGAGCACGTATCTTTTTTGATTACCGTGCCATGCTGGAAGAAATGGGCGACGAAATTGATGCCGTTATCGTTTCAACACCCGACCATACCCATGCACCAGCCTCGTTAATGGCAATGAACATGGACAAGCCCGTTTACTGTCAAAAACCATTGACACACTACGTTTCCGAATCCAGGGAAATGAAAAAATTGGCAGCCGAAAAAGGATTGGTCACGCAAATGGGTATTCAGGTACATTCATTTTACGATTACAAACTGGCCACCCTTTTGATTCAGTCCGGTATTATCGGTAAAGTGCACACCGTACATGCCTGGTCTCCCAAAAACTGGGGCTATGATGGGCCATTACCTGAAGGAAAAGACCCCGTTCCTGACCAATTGGATTGGAACCTTTGGTTAGGCACCTCCAAAGAAAGGCCTTATAAAGATGGAATGTACCATCCCGGAAATTGGAGGAAACTCATGGATTATGGCTGTGGCACCTTGGGCGACATGGGTGTGCATATTTTTGATACCCCATACAACGCTTTGGAACTGGATGTTCCAAGAACCATTATGACACAGTGTAGACCTACCAATGGATTTGGTTTCCCAGAAAAAAATACGGTTACCTATGAATTCCCCGGCACCAAATACACGGGCAAATCCCTAAAATGGATTTGGTACGATGGGCCTGGCGTTCCAGAAATGAACGAAGACCTTATGTTGCCGGGCATGGACATGAAAAAGAACAAAAAGTCCACCGATAAGAATAATGAAAACAGTATTTCCTTGGATGCAGGAGTAGCAGGTGAGAACGAATTACCGGAACAGGGAGCTATGTTCGTAGGTGAAAAGGGACGTTTGTTGCTACCTCACTTTATGCAATTGCCAAAGAAAATCAGAAGGGGAAAATACGTGGACATCTCCAAAGAGATCGCCGAGGTTTCCGAAGAACACAACTTGGGGGAACCCATCCGGAATTATGCCACTGAAGGACCTAAACATTACCACCAATTTGTAGATGCTTGTTTGGGCAAGGGTACCACTACCGCACCTTTTGATTATGCAGCAAGATTGACCGAAACCATTTTATTGGGCACCATTGCAGGCCGCTTCCCGGGAGAAACCTTGCATTGGGATGCAAAAACCGCCCAATTCAAAGAAGAAAAGGCCAACAAATATCTGGCCGGTGATTACAGGGATTTTTAAAAAGTAACATTTTTATGTCATCCACCCAAGAGTATTGGCTAAGTGGTCCTATACCAGAGGTACCCGCACTTTTGCAACCTGCAGCGCATGCCTTGTTGCAATCTGTGCGGGAAGTAAAGGAGTATTTGTCCGGGTTCCCCGAAAACAAGCTTTGGGAAAAGCCATTTGGCAGGGCCTCGGTCGGGTTTCACCTAAAACATTTGACAGGCGTGTTAGATCGGTTACTGACCTACGCAAAAGAGGAGACCTTGACAGATGCACAGTTCCAATACTTAAAGAACGAAGGGAATGGAGAAAATGCTCCAACATCCCAGCAACTGATAGCGGATTTTGAGACAAAGGTGGGCCAAGCTTTGGACTGTTTTAAAACTATCCCGGAAACAACGCTTACAAACGAGCGCTTTGTGGGAAGAAAGAAGCTCCCCACCACCGTGATAGGATTACTTTTCCATGCGGCCGAACACAGCCAGCGCCATGTTGGGCAATTGTTGGTTACGGTAAGTGTTTTGAAAGGTTAATGGATCGGTATATGAATAAACGGCATCACAGTTTTTGTATTTTATTGTTCATAGTCCCTTTATTCATGCTATCCCAAAACCGCCTTCGGGACCATGGGGTCGAAATCGGAGTTTTAAAACCCGGAGCCTTGAATGCCATCACCGATGTGCCCGGGGCACAAGTAGGTCATTCCACACTAATTAAGGGTGATAACGTTAGAACAGGGGTCACCGCCATTCTTCCCCATCCCGGAAACATTTTCCAGGAAAAAGTGCCCGCCGCGATTTATGTGGGCAATGGTTTTGGCAAACTCGCTGGTTACACCCAAGTAAGGGAATTGGGCAATTTGGAAACCCCCATTATCCTAACCAATACGCTCAGCGTTCCCACGGCAGTCAATGCTGTCATTGGATATACATTGAACCAACCCGGGAACGAAAATGTCCGTTCCGTAAATGCAGTGGTCGGTGAAACCAATGATGGTTACCTCAACGATATCCGAGCGCGCCATATTACGGAAGAACATGTGCTCGAAGCTATCGAAAATGCAAAATCGGGCCCTGTTGCCGAAGGTAATGTAGGAGCCGGAACAGGAACCATCTGTTTTGGGTTCAAGGGTGGCATGGGAACATCATCCAGAGTGTTGCCCAAAAAATTGGGCGGTTATACCGTGGGCGTAATGGTCCAAACCAATTTTGGGGGTGTTTTGCAGATTGCCGGAGTGGAGGTGGACAAGAAACTCGACCGCTATTCGGAGGCACTTAAATATTCCGCGGATGGATCATGCATGATGGTCGTGTTGACAGATGCCCCGCTGGATTCCAGAAACTTGGAGCGCTTGGCCAAAAGGGCCATGTTGGGCCTTTCACGAACAGGGGGCATCGCCAGTAACGGTAGCGGTGATTATGTGATTGCGGTTTCCACTGCAAAAGCATGTCGAATACCGTATCAAAGTGAAAACCCGACACAAACCATGACAACCTTGCGAAATAACGCCATGACGCCTTTGTTTCTAGCTACCATTGAAGCGACCGAGGAAGCCATATTGAATTCCCTTTTTGCCGGGGAGACGATGATTGGGCGGGATGGGCACAAAATCGAGGCCCTTCCGAAGCAGCAAGTCTTGAAAATGCTGAAAGAGGCTGAAAAAATGGACTGATTGTGAGCCAACTGTAACAATCCCTTGGCATTTTACACTAACCCAACGGAAGTAATCTTCTTTTTTCATAAATTAAACATCATTAAAACTAAAAACACTACCATGGATATTTTTGGAAAGATCAAGGAAAAACTCAGCAATGAGTTTATCGACATTGTCGAGTGGCTCGATTACACCGACAACACCATTGCATACCGCTTTGAGCGTTATCAAAATGAAATAAAGAACGGCGCCAAACTCATTGTTCGCGAAGGGCAGACCGCCGTTTTTATCAACGAAGGGCAGTTGGCCGATGTATTCGGACCCGGCACTTACGACCTTAGCACACAAAACCTGCCCATTTTGGCCACCTTGAAGGGTTGGAAATATGGCTTCAATTCCCCTTTTAAGGCCGAAGTGTATTTTGTGAACACCCATTTGTTCACCGATGAGAAATGGGGCACCAAAAGCCCCATCACTTTAAGTGATGATCGCTTTGGTTTGGTAGAGATAAGAGCGTTCGGAACATACGCATTTAAAATTTCTGATGCCGGAAAGTTCATCAAAGATATCGTAGGCACGGACAGCAACTTCACCAATTTTGAAATCAACGAGCACTTAAAAAGCTTGATTGCCACCCGATTTACAAATACGGTCGGCCAAGCCAATCTGCCCATTGAACTCTATGCGGCCAACACTACCGAACTTTCGGACACCTGTCGGGAAGTAATGGCCCCCGAGTTTGAAAGTGTGGGCATTTCCTTGGAAAAATTCTATATCGAGAACGTTTCCATGCCCGAAGATCTTAAAAAGGAAATCTTTGAATATAGCCGAATCGATAAACTGGATTTGGATAAATTGACCAAATTCAAGACTGCAAAAGCCATTGAGGCCGCTGCTCAAAATGAAGGGGGTACCGCCGGAGCAGGCATGGGCATGGGTATGGGATTTGCACTTGCCCAGCAAATGGGCAGCATGATGGGCGGAAACCCCCAAACTGCTCCACAACAAACTGCCCAACCCTCGCCTGGAGCCGTCCCTCCCCCAATGCCAAAACAAACCATGTACTTTTACGCAGTAAATGGTACACAACACGGTCCCGTTACCTTTGAGCAAATGCAATCCCTATTTGCTTCGCGAACCATTAACCGCAATAGTTTGGTATGGAAACAGGGCATGGCAACATGGACGGCATTAAAGGATGTAGATGAACTGAAATCCTTTTTGGGGGGCAACACGCCACCACCCTTACCAACTGAGTAATACGTTAAATGCCATTGCCGTAAAGGGGGGTTTGGATGGAAAATCCAATCGGTATGAGCTGTCTTGGCGATTTCCCTTATTGATCTATTATATCGCCTCGAGCACTTTACCGGGCAATGGTCGGATCACAGCTTTTATTTCCATATTTAAAAGTGTGGACGATACCTTAAAAATGGGCGGATTGCACTCCAAAGCAACGGTGTCCAGCAATTGTTAGCCGTTCATCTGCAAGTAAGGGTAGATTGACTGTTCTGTTTCATCCAACTCGATGAACAGCTGTTTTGACACAGTCTTCTCTTGCTTTTCCCTTAGTCCAGAAAGTGGGACCGAATAAATACATGCTGATTTGAAAATCACCTGTCTTTTAATTTTATGTTGTTTGGTACGCTCTTTTGGAAAGTCAAATCAAATATGCCACACTTTATTTTGATGTTTTTCAACCAATCAAATCTAGAATTTAATGACAAGTGAGCGAAACAGGAATGGCCTTCAATTGATGTGTTTTGGCCTTAAGAAAAAATTAAGTTACAGATTATTTGTATTCAAAACCATCGTTCAAAAATTCACCATACTTTTTTTCTACCATTTTAAAAAAATCCGATAATTTAATTCCATGATTGAAGCAGATAGTGCTTAAAGTGGACAATGGTATATTGTAGCCATCTTCTTGTTGTATTTTTTCTATTACATGATAGTTGACACCATATATTTTTCCATACTTTCTAGTGCTCGTGTCTTTTAAGGTCAACCATTCCTCACTGATAAACTTGCATACGTATTTATCAGAAAAATAAACTTTACTTTTATTTGTGCTCTTATTTGCCATTAACACAAATGAAAAAATTATGGGAAGTTTTTTTGAGAGCGTACACTCTCATTCTGGGTTTTTTATTATATTTATCCCAGAAATAACATATTTGCGAAACTTCTTAAGTTAATAATATTAGAAGCATTCGCTTTGATTCTCGCATCAAAAACTGGTAATTTTTAACGACGAGATGATAAGTGCAAATGCTCACGGCCCGGGCGTGAGCTTACTTATTGTCGTGCGGTATACCAGTACCTTGATGCTATAAGTTAAGTTTTCACGCCCTCTTTATCAAATAAAAAGGGTTCTGCTCAACTTTTCAAAGCCATCTTCTCTTTATACCCTTTAAGAACTCGCATCAGCTATAAAGCATAATCAATTTTAATCATGGTGCGATCACCATCTTAAACGAGGTCTGTCATGTCATACAATGATTTTGAACTTTTAAAAAAAGGCGACCCCTCCGCTATGGAACAAATTCATGCCAAATTCAGCAGGAATATATTTTGGGTGGGCAAGCGATGGCTTGATGATGAATTTGTAATAGAATCCTTGGTCCAGGATACTTTTTTAAAATTATGGGTCCATAGGGACACAATAGAATCACCGAGGCATATTTTCTTTTTTCTACGGTTTGTGATGAAAAGGGAATGTATCTCATATTATGGTAAGCCCAGAAATAAATTCTTTAGAAAGGTCAATTCTTTGGAGAGTTACGAAAATTATCTGGACTATATGGCAGGGTACGATCCCATACTTGAATCAGAAAATCTAAAAGATCAGGAATCTGAACAAAAATCCTTCGATATGGTCAAAAGTGTATTGCCCTTATTGGATGCCAAAAAAAGGCATTTGATCGAACTCTGTTTGAAATACGGATTCCAGTACAAAGCGATTGCCGAGGTGATGGGAACAAGCACTACCGAAACCGCCAACGAGATCAAAAAAGCCATTCAGGATATAAAAACCATCATTCATCAAGGGGGCAACCGTGAAATTGAGCAAAAGTTTTCTGATGAAATGAAAACTCCGAATCTGATGACCGAGGAACAAGAAAAGGTATTGGAACTTAGGTACAACAAGTACTCATTTACGCAAATTGCCGAAATCCTGAACTTGTCCCAAAAGGAAGTGCACAAAGAATTTGTTGCAGCTTATAAGTTTATCCAAGAGAAACATAACCTACAATTGGAATCCGCATAGCATGGAAAAATCAACGCTCATACTCACCCGAAAGATCCAGATATTGATAGATCTGCCCACTAAAGAAGAGCGGAAAGAAGCACTGAACACTCTTTACAGATGGCAGAACAGATGTTTTAGGGCATCGAACCTTATTGTATCCCACATGTATGTACAGGAAATGATCAAGGACTTTCTTTATCTTTCGGAAGGGGTCAAATATAAACTGGCCGACGAAAAAAAGGATGGAGATGGTATTTTGAAATGTTCCAAGGTCAATACCATATATCGAATGCTATCAAATCGCTTTAAGGGAGAGATTCCCACCGATATCCTGTCAAGTCTGAATAATACTTTAGGCGCTACTTTCAACAAAAACAAGCCTGAATATTGGAAAGGTGCACGCTCCTTGGACAATTTTAAAAAGGACATGGCAATTCCGTTCCCGCCGGATTGTATGTACCGGTTGTCGCATACTGCCGATAAAAAGGCCTTTTGCTTTCGCATATTCTCAATACCATTTAAAACATATTTGGGAAAAGATTTTACCGACAAACGAAGGCTCTTGGAGCGTTTGGTCGACGGGAATATCAAATTGCGCACCTCGCACATTAAATTAACGGACAGAAAAACGTTTTTGCTGGCAGCTTTTGAAATTGAAAAGGATGAACATCCGCTAAAACCGGATAAGGTCGCTGAAGCATCATTGTCCCTTGAATATCCCATTGTGGTCAAAACTGGTAAAACTAAGCTCACCATTGGTACCAAGGAAGAATTTTTCTACCGAAGGTTGGCGATTCAGGCGGCCCGAAAACGGGCCCAGATTGGTGCTACCTACACCAAATCAGGAAAAGGTCGCAATCGAAAACTAAAGGCAGTGGAGAGGTTTCGCGCGACGGAGAGCAATTATATTCGCCAACGTGTACACGTATATAGCAGAAAACTCATTGATTTCTGCATAAAACATCAAGTGGGAACCCTTATTTTATTAAATCAAGAAGATAAAACCAAGATTGCCAAAGAAGAAAAATTCGTGCTGAGGAACTGGAGCTATTATGATTTGATGACCAAAATAAAGTATAAGGCCGAGAAAGCGGGCATTGAACTGATCATAGCTTAGTGATTTGATTTGAGGGTGCTTGTACACCCATAAGGTGGGGCAACGGCACTCACTAAAAGCAAAGAGCATATACAACTTGCTGACGCATACACCCAAGTGCTCTTGTATTTGTGCTGTCCGCCTTTTGATCGGACAAACCTCGGGCAGGGGCGAGTGAAGATTTTGACACATTAAGCTTAAAAAACTGAGAAATGGTGATGACCTTGTTCTCAAACAAGAAATTTTTCGAGGGTGCTTGTACACCCATAAGGTGGGGTCAATGACACTCACTAAATGCAAACAGCATATACAACCGATCGACGATTACACTCTGGGGTGAGAGGCTTTTCCAGTAAAAAAAATGCTTTAAATACCGCAGATGAATATTTCCGAAAAGTTCACTGAAAATGGACTTTTCCGAAGGAAAATGAATCAATAGCACCGCGTTAGCATGCCATCCTCTTGCTTTACCTCCCCTGAATTTTCCATCCCAAAAGATACACAAGCTCGGCTGCTGAGGTCAACAAATGGGCTTTTTGGTATTTGATAAGGCCGTTACAGCCCTTGCTCCAATTATCGGTCGTCCTTCCGGGAACCGCAAACACCTCTCTGTGATATCCATGGGCCAAATCCGCCGTGACCAAACTACCGCCTTTTTTGGCGGATTCCATTACAATGCTGGCTTCACTGATTCGGGCAATAATTCGGTCATAAAACCTCCATTTGCTTCTACTTCGGATTGTATGGAGCCTGCACTTTGGGATAAATTTGATTGAGTCCGTGGGCCATACAGGCGATGGTCTGCACATGGTCCATTGCTACCTTATGAAGGGCAATGTCCACACCCTAGGCCAATCCACTAACAATCATTGGGTTCAAAGGGGCCAATTCCTCAATAAATTGATTGCAAAACGAGGTTCCGTAGTTGGTCACGTTTCTGGTTCCGACCGCACTGATGATTTTTTGATGTTCTAAATTGATGTTGCCCTGTTGGAACAACAAAATAGGCCCATCAAAGCAATGCTTCAAACGGCTGGGATACCCATCATCCAAAAAAAAGGATATCGCGATGTCTTCTTGGGACAAAAACCAGATCTCTCTTTGGCCTCTTCAAGATGAATGGGATCATGAAGACCTTTCAAGGTCATCTTACCAATGCCATCAATCTTTTGAAGTTGGTGCAGATTATCCACAAAAACCCCATTGGACTTCCGCAATGGGCAATTATTTTTTTGGGCGTAACATCCCCTATATTGGGAGTATTTGCAGCCGCAAAGCCGCAATAATTTCAGGTTCAGTCATTTGATCTGGGCCTCAAGGTTGTCCACAAAATACAGCTTTTCAAATGTTGATAAAAAGTTATCCTGCATATGTTGTGCTGTCCCTTTTTTTGCAATATTTGTGCTCATGCGGATTGATTCATACATAGAAAAGCTCTTGTTCGATTATAATTGTGTCGTTGTGCCTGGTTTTGGTGCTTTTTTGACACAAGGCAAGTCCGCTGAAATCGATTTGACCACCAATACTCTGATGCCGCCGAGCAAGGTCATTTCCTTTAACGCCCAACTTTCCAAAAATGATGGTCTGTTGGTGTCCCATATTGCCAAAGAAAAGAATTTGGGATATGAGGAAATGCTTCGGGAATTGGAGAATATTGCACAGGAATGGAACAATAAGTTGGTTCAGGGCGATAGCATTGAACTTTTTGGCATTGGAAAATTGTGGCACAATAGCGAACAACGCATCCAGTTCCAACCAGAGGAAAAAATCAATTTTTTAACATCTTCCTTTGGTCTGTCCACATTTGCTGCCACCCCTATTCAGCGTGAGCTAATCAAAGAAGAGGTGGAAGAATTGGAAGAACGTATTCCGTTTATCATCACCCCTGAGAAAAGGGAACAAACTTCTTTTAGACCTTGGTTAAAGTATGCCGCTGTTATTTTATTGGCGGTTTCCTTTGGTGTTACATCATATCGCGCTTATGGTGACCTTCAACAAAAGGAAGTGGCAGCCCGACAAGATGCCCAGCAAGAAGTGTCCCGCTTGATCCAAGAGGCTACTTTTTTTGAAAGTGCCCCCTTGGAACTGCCCGCCATCAACATAAAAGTGACCAAGAAAAAGTTGGGCAAGCACCATGTAATCGCCGGGGCGTTCCGCGAAGAGCAAAATGCGGATAAAAAGGTAAATCAACTCAAAGAAAAGGGATATAATGCTTTTTATTTGGGTGTAAACAAATATGGGCTGCACCAAGTGGCCTACGATAGCTTTGACGAGCCCAAAGAAGCACTTGCCTTTTTGAGGAAGGTAAAAGCCGAGGATTCAAGAGATGCTTGGTTACTTTCCGAGAAATAATCACGCTTTCCTTTAAAACCATTCCACACTTCAATATCTTTGCGCAAAATTTAAGGTATGCGCGCTAAAACCCCTAGTGAATCCCGCACGGTAATGACCGATTTGGTGTTACCCAGTGAAACCAACCCCCTTAACAATCTTTTTGGTGGGGAACTCTTGGCCCGTATGGACCGAGCTGCCAGTATTGCTGCCCGTAGGCACAGCCGCAGGATTACGGTGACCGCTTCGGTAAACCACGTAGCTTTTAACAGGGCTGTTCCGCTAGGTAGTGTGGTAACTGTGGAGGCGGCAGTTTCCCGAGCATTCAATACCTCCATGGAAATTTTTATAGATGTTTGGATAGAGGATCGCTTTACCGGTGAGCGTACCAAGGCCAATGAGGCCATTTATACCTTTGTTGCGGTAGATGATACCGGAAAACCAACGGAAGTTCCGCCATTGAAGCCTGAAACCGATTTGGAAAAGGAACGCTATGCTGCCGCGCTTCGCCGCAAGCAACTGAGTTTGGTACTTGCCGGCAAAATGAAAGCTGCCGATGCCACGGAACTTAAAGCGCTGTTTACTACTTAGGAACCAGCCTTTTTGCAGTCAACATGATAGCTGTGGAATGAAAATTGTACCTTTACTATAACAAACACAGAACAGTATGGCAACCTTGGATTTAAGACAAAGTGTACTGGAATACGTCAAGAAGGCCGATCACAGGTTCTTGAGACTCGTCAAGGCCATGGCCGACAACTACAATGACGATAACGACGAACGTATCGGTCTGGAGCAATATAACAAGGAACTGAACGAATCCATTGCCCAAATAGAGAAAGGGGAACTATACTCCCATAAGGAAGTGGGAGAGCACATCAAAAAATGGGCAGAAAAATAATCTGGACACACAAGGCCGAAGCAGACTTGAACCAAGCCTTTTTATCTCTACTGGAAGAGTCAAAGTCCATTGAAACAACCATTAGGGTCATTACAGAAATCCATGCTTCCACCAATATTTTGGCAACTGATCCCGAAATCTATAAAGTAGACGCGCTAAAGCAAAACAATACTGGAAATGTCAGGGCCTATGAAAAACACCGTTATCGAATCTCTTATCTTATTGAGGAAAACACAGTCTATATTTTGAGGGTGAGGTATGCAAGAAAAGAGCCTTTGGAATTCTAATTTGAATAAATTCCCGTGCTAAAAACCATCCTATTAGTAGAGGCCGCCGTTTGGAAGGAATCAAAAATCAAAATTATCAGGGTCTGGGCCAAATCGTTTGTCTTTGTCCAAGCCATCAAGCAATTCTACATCTTCTTCCGATAATTCAAAATCGAAAAGGTCGGAATTGGCAATGATACGCTCTTTTTTGGATGATTTTGGAATGGTGACCACTCCTTTCTGAAGGTCCCATCGCAAAACAATCTGGGCGATTGTTTTGTTGTACTTTGAAGCCAGGTCCTTCATGATATCGAGGTCAAAGATGTTACCCTGCATCAACGGGGACCATGCTTCGTATTGAATGCCTTTGGAGTCGCAGAAATCCACTAAATCCTGTTGTACCAAATAGGGGTGGAACTCCATTTGGTTCACCATGGGAACAATCTCCACAGAGCTCAATAAATCTTCTAGATGATGCCGCAAAAAGTTGCTCACACCAATGGCCCGCACCCGTTTTTCCTTATACAGTTTTTCAAGGGCCTTCCAAGTTTGTTTAGAAATTTCGCCTTTTGGCCAATGGATCAAATATAGGTCCAAATAATCGGTGCCCAAGCGTTCCAAACTGGCCTCGAAAGCTTTTAGGGTGGCATCGTAACCTTGGTCGGTGTTCCAGACTTTGCTCGTTAAAAAAACGTCTTTTCGGTCCACATTGCTTTCGCGGATTCCTGTACCAACGCCCTCCTCATTGTAGTAAATGGCGGCGGTATCAATATGCCTATAGCCATGGTTCAATGCTACTTTTACGGCATTGATCACTTCGCTTCCATCTTCGGATTGATATACCCCCAATCCAAAATAGGGCATCTGGACCCCGTTGTGCAGTTCAAAGGATCCTTGTAAATCTGTTATTCGCTTCATAGTGTTACAGTTGATAGATCCAATCTTCGGGATTCAAGCGATTGGAGTCCTTATAAAGATAAAACTTCAATTTTGTGGTGCCATCCAACCGATTGGTATTTATTTCGCCGAGCACTTCTTTGGCGGCGACCCTATCCCCTTTTTTAACGTAGAGATTGGATAGGTTATAATATGTACTGATGTAGTTTCCGTGTTTTATTTGCACCCCTTTGTTTCCACCGGGCACAGTTAAAATGGCTATCACCTCACCCTCAAAAATGGCTCTTGCTTTGCTGCCCGCATCGGTGGTTATGGTAACCCCATTGTTTCTGTGCTTGATTCCGGGATACAATTTATCCGCATACACCCCGTATCCCTGGCTTTTCACTCCCTTTTCCACAGGCCAGATCAACCTTCCTTTATTGGATGAAAAGTTATCCGCCAACAGCTTGGCCTCGGGTGTCAAGGCAAAGGTTGCGTTGCTGGTCGATTTTCCTGAACTTCTATTGGAACTTGCGATAGCACTTTTGATCAATCTTTCTATCTCACGATCAATTTTACGGGCCTCCTTTTGCTTTTCGGCTATGGCGGCGGTGTATTTGGCCTCGTTTTGTTTAATGCTCCTTAAAAGGTTTCTTTGGGACTCTATCTCTTTGGATAGTTCGGCCTTTGCCTTTTGGTTTTCGGCTATGAGCTGGTCTTTTTCCTTTCGTTGACGCACCAAATCTTGATTCAGGGTTTTAAGTTCTTCGGTTTTTTCAACGATTCCCTCTCCTTGTTTTTTACGATGCTTTGCATATTGCTGCATGTACTGAAGCCGTTTAAAGGCCTGATAGAAATTCTCGGCGGACAACAGGAACATTAACCGGTTGCTTTGCGATTTGTTCTGATAGGTTTTTTGAATGAGCTCGGCATAATCCTCTTTGAGTATTTTTAAATCTTCCCGAAGCTTACTGATGTTTCTAATGTTGACATTGATCTGCCTATTGAGCAAATTCGACTGTTGATTGGTGACCTGAATGAGCTCTTGGCGAACGTTTATTTTATTGTCCAAGGCTTCCATTTGGTCCAAAACAGTACCTTTTTCTTTCCTTTCGGCAAAGAGCAACCTATTGATTTCCTTGATTTCCTTTTGCAATCGCTCCCGTTTGGCCTCCAACATCTTTTGCTCGCTGGTTTGGGCATGGGAGCTTACTGAAGTGAATAATATAACTATCAGACAATAAACACAATATGAAATTCTATCTTTCATATTACTTTAATGTAATTTTATCATATCCCTTTGGTACTTTGTAGGGGAAATTCATGGGTTTATTGATTTCTAAGTTGCGAAAGCTCAAATCTATCGTGGTCAAATCCCCTGCTTCTTCCGCTACGATCTTCACTTCATTGGGCAACACGTTTCCAGAAATATTCTGATAGGTATAATTTGCCTGCAATTGTCTCATTTTTTCTGGTTGGGAGATTTCTTGAGTTGCTATTTTAAAGTTTTTTGGCTCCAGTTGAAATAAAATTTTGAACAACTCCCTAGCCTTTTTTGGCTTTAGTTGGTAGTTGCCATTGTACACTTCAGAATTGAATCTTTCCTTTCTTAAATCCAAGACCGCATTTCCTAGAAGCAGGTTCTGTACTTTTTCAAAATCGAGTTCCGTTCCCAGCAAGTCACTTAAGTAACTAAAATCCCCATCAAAGTATTCGTTTTGCAATTTGTTGTAAAAGGAAACCCTGTTCGGGGTAATATGGGCTTTGACCACACCCAAGGGCGCGCTCATCCAGATGACCTTGTCTTTTTCCATACGGAGGCTCACGTTTACGCCCTGAGACTCATCTCCATTGGCATAATCAATCTTGACCCTACCCCTCAAGGTCTTGAATTTCGGCTGATTGGAGTAATGGGCATTGATGATATTCCTCGCCGACATCCTTGAATCCACTTCCCCTCCTGTAATTGACTTGGTACTCTTACAGGATCCAAGGGTGAGAAGGAAAGCCATCAACACGGCGATTTTAGTTATGTTTTTATGTAGGTGCATTATAATCCTGAATTGATTTTGTTCAAATATTCGTTTGCTTTTTGGGCATTTCCGATTTTGGAGTACCCCTCGGAAAGCTGTTTGTAGATTTTATTATTCAACCCTTCATCATCCAATAGATAATCGAGTCCACTTTCCAAAACCTCTATGCCTTTGTTGGGATCTGCCGTGTTGTTCAATGCTGTCCCGTAGGCAAAATAAAAATAGGGCTGTAATGGATACCTGTCCAAAGCCTCTTTCGAAACATTCAATAACTCCTTAAAATCTGCTGCAGCAATCAGTTTTTCCATCTGTGATTTTAACTGGGCTACTGGGTCATCCAAAACTTCCACTTCCTTCTGGGGAATTGAAGTAATTTGTTCCTGTTTTCCTTTTTGGAGGGAGTCGTTTATTTTTTGGTTCAATTCCGATTTCAATGGAGAGCTTTCCAGATCGTCAAGCACTTTTAAGGCTTCCCCGTATTTCTTCATTTTAAAGAATGAGACGGCCATATTTTGCTTGAGTTTATTGTTTCCGTAAGGTATTTGCTGTTTTACGTTTTCGATAGGGCTCCCCTGCTTGTCCAAAATAGTGAGCAAATTGTCCAAATACCAATAATCCGTAGGTTCTGAAAGCAAGGCCTCAATGGCATAATTCTGCGCTTGCACATATTTTTTGTCGTGCATATAGGCCTTGGCCAGTTCATAGTCCACCACGCTGTTGTTGGGTTCCAGTTGCTTGCATTTTAGAAACAAATCCACGGCCCTATCGTAGTTTTGGATACCTTTTTGCTTTAAGGCCTCAAAGAAGTTTTCTTGAAACTCATCGGTGTATTCCTCGAGGTAGACTTCGGCACTTTCCTGTTCCTCTTGGGCATAGGTACCGTAATGCATCACTATTGATGCTCCCAAAACCATATAAACAAGAAGTTTCTTTTTCATATTAACATCCTAAGTCCCCACCAAACTAAAAATCCATTCTAAAGTTATTCCAAAACGGAATAATCTCCAATACTAATGGTCTCAAAATTACCATTATAAACAACGTGGTTGCCAATCATGGCATTGTCCAAATTGGCGTTGCTTATTTTACTGTTGCTCTGGATCAAACTATTTTTTACGGTTGAATTCTCTAAAACGGTATTTGCACCAACCGAAACATAGGGCCCGACCGTTGTGTTTTTAAGCACTACGTTTTCGCCAATAAAACAGGGCTCTATAATATTTGCATTTTCCTGTTTTACGGAATCGGCAATCATGTTTTCACCCTCATTTTCCAGAAAGCCCAACATACGCTGATTGGTTTCCACGGTCACATTTTTATTGCCACAGTCCATCCATTCATCCACTTTACCAGGAACAAATTTCATGCCCTTTTCCATCATCCGTTTTATGCCATCATTGATTTGGTATTCGCCGCCATGGGTAATGTCGTTGTCCAACACATGCTGTAATTCATTTTTTAGCACACCTACGTCCTTAAAGTAATAAATACCGATTACAGCAAGGTCGGAAACATACTCTTGAGGTTTCTCGACCAATTCAACAATTTCATTGGTGCCATTCAGTTTTACCACTCCGTAAGCTTCCGGCTGCTCCACCTGTTTTACCCAAATAACACTGTCGGCCGATTTATCCAAATCGAAGTCGGCTCGAATCAAGGTATCGGCATAGGCAATTACGGCAGGCCCGCTCAAGGATTCTTTGGCGCTCATAATGGCGTGTCCCGTTCCAAGCGGTTTGTCCTGTCTGTAAATGGAACCTTTGGCCCCCAATTCACTTGCCAGTTCCATTAAGCTTTCCACAACATCATCCCCAAAAAAGGCCGGATCGCCGAGAATAAAGGCGACCTCCTCAATGGGTTCTCCCAATACCTTGGCGATATCGCTCACCAATCGGTGAACAATGGGTTTGCCCGCAACAGGTATCAGAGGTTTTGGAACTGTTAATGTGTGTGGTCTTAAACGGGATCCTCTCCCCGCCATTGGAACTATTATTTTCATGTTTTCATTTTTAAAGTTGAAAAAATGGTCATATTGGTTTACTTCAGATATCCATTTTTCCTTAAATCCTTATGGATTTTCGCAATGTCTTCAGGGATTTCTCCAAGAATCAACCAATTCACATCCAATCCGTTGTGGATGGCGCAATCCATTAAATAAGGGTTTCCACCTATCAATTGGCCCAGTTTTTTCAAATCTTCCTTCAACTCAATAAAGTAATCTTCATGTAATTTTTCAATGCACAATAAAATTTTGAAGGCTCTTGCAATTACGGCCGTACAAAACTTCCTTGCTTTTCCAGATGTGACAGAAAGGATATTTTCCTTGTTCCTATCCAATACCTCGTTGATCATATATAAATTTAGGTATGCCTCTCCAAATTTATCCTTTGTGACCCTGACATGATCATTGATTTCCCCGCTCATATACCGAACGTCCATATTTAGATAGCCTATTGAATAAAATCCATCAGTGACCCGGTTTATTTGGTGAAAGAGTCTTTTTTTTACTACTTCCCGCTCTTCATCAACAGTTTTGTCGCTTACCAATTCAAAAAAGAGTCTATTTGCCAGGACAAGGTCTTTTCTTAACAGTCTAAAAATCAATTTGTCCTTTTCTTTTGATGGCAAATTGCTCAGTGCTTCCTTAAACTCTTTGGAAAATTTCATTTCTTACAAATACTTTTTCAATACGGTTTCTTTCTCCTTGGTTGTTTTGCGTACTTTTTTTCTGGATTCAAGGTGGTGGGCAAAAGGAATTTGAACATTCCGATTATTTCTTGAAAACTGTTTTGCTGGACCGCTTTTTATCAACAAAACGTTTTCATGTTTATCTTCTCCCCGTACTCCCAAATCCGCCCTCGCCCCTGTCGGTTTCGGAAAGGGTATCGACTTCTTCCCACTGGGCACGTTCGTGCTTTGCGATGATCAATTGGGCGATACGTTCCCCGTTTTCTATGGTAAAGTCTTCATTGGATAGGTTCACCAAGATTACCCCAACGTTTCCACGATAATCGGCATCAATGGTCCCCGGAGCATTTAAAACGGTGACGCCTTTTTTGGCGGCGAGTCCGCTACGTGGCCGTACCTGTGCTTCGTAACCTACGGGGAGCTCCATAAAAAGTCCTGTTGGTACAATGGCCCTTTCCAAGGGTTTTAAAGTTATGGGTGATTCCAAATCCGCCCGTAAATCCATACCTGCCGAAGCAAGCGTCTCGTAATGTGGCAACTTGTGGCCCGATTTGTTGATGATCTTAATCTTCACGTCTTAATAATATGCTTCGTAATTTATCTCCTTCCATCTTATACACTAACCCCAAAAATAACAAAAACAGTATGCTACCGGCTATTAAATTTCTATTAAAAACATAGAATGATAGTATTGAAAATATGAGTGATACGGAAAGGTAGAAGACTATCTTCCGCATGTTGTAGGGTATGGGGTAGTATTTTCTCCCAAAGTAATAGGACAAGAGCAACATACTGCCATAAGCGGCCAAAGTGGCCAGAGCGGATGCCATATATCCAATTTTGGGGATAAGGCTTATATTGATGACCAAGGTAATGATGGCCCCTACGGATGAAATATAGGCCCCGAACTTGGTCCGGTCCGTTACCTTGTACCAAACGGAAAGGTTGTGGTAGATGCCCAAACAGAAACTGGCCAAAAGTATAATGGGCACCACATCCAAGGCTTCCCAATACACAGGGTTATTGAGGAGCAATTTTCCCAAGACATCGATAAAAACGATAACCCCCAAAAGAATGATGCTGCCCAGAATCACAAAGTAATTGGTAATCTGTGCATAGGTTTTTTGTGGTTTTTCACTCTTGGCATGACTAAAGAAAAAGGGTTCCACTCCCATACGGAAGGCGGTTCCAAACAGCGTCATGAAGAGTGCCAATTTATAGCAGGCTCCGTATTTCCCCACTTCGCTCTCTGCAATGTCCGATGGGAGTAGTTCGGTGAGCAAAATCTTATCCAATACCTCGTTTATGGTAAAAGCTATTCCTGCCACAAGGATGGGACCTGCATATTTCATCATTTGTTTCCAAATATCAAGGTCGAATTTATACGACGCCTTGATATAGGTGGGAAGCAAAATCAACAATGTTAGCCCGCTGGCAATAACGTTCGATATCAAAACGTAATGGATTTCCCAATTGGGCTTATAAATAGATGCCATGAAGCCTGAACCTGACCCTTTCACCATCTGTGGAAGTACAAGCAGGAAAAACACGTTAAATGCCAAGTTTATGGCCACATTAATGGTCTTTAGCACGGCATACCGCATGGGTCTCTCATTAGCCCTGAGCAATGCAAACGGGATAATCACCACGGCATCCAACACCAGAATATAGGTGGTGAACTTTATATAATCCGCATTGATGTTAGTAACTCCCGAAAGCCAATCTTTTAGGGAAAGTGCCAAAATCAAAAACAACAAAGAAGAACCCAACAAAGAGATCAGCGATGTGGAGATTACTTTGGCCTTGTCCTTGCTTTTATGATAGAAACGAAAGAAGGCCGTTTCCATTCCATAGGCCAAGAACACATTAAAAATGGCTATCCAAGCGTATATGTTGGTGTACTGCCCATATCCTGATGCATTCTCGAAAACTGCGGTGTACAACGGCAGTAGGAAGAACGAAATGACCCTCGGCAATACCGTGGCCAAACCATAGATAAATGTTTGTTTAAAAAGCCTCTTTAGTGGATTCAATAGGTGTTGCTTCTTTAAAAACCTTGATTAGGTGGCTACAAGTTACGCAAAAGCCATTATTACCTAAACCATATTGCCCCAAGAAAAACAAAAAGGCCACCGAATGGGTAGCCTTTCCTATTATCTAAATGTAGAATCTTAGCTGTTCAACGCCTCGGCTATTTAATATTTAGCCTCACTTTGGTTCGGCTTAATTGTTCAGAGCCTCTGTTGGAAAATTTGACCTCATCTTCATTCGGTCTAATTGTTCAACGCTTCCGCCCCACCAACAATTTCAAGGATTTCGTTGGTAATGGCAGCCTGACGGGCTTTGTTGTAGGTCAATTTTAACTCATCCCTAAGTTCAGCGGCATTATCGGTTGCTTTGTGCATCGCTGTCATACGGGCGCCGTGCTCACTTGCAAAGGAATCCCTGATCGCTTTGAACAATTGTGTTTTCAAGGATTTAGGAATCAATTCCTTTACGATTTCCACTTTGGATGGTTCAAAAATATAATCTGCTGCGATGGCCTGATCACCTTCTGCTCCAACAATGGGCAAAAACTGTTCGGTCATCACAATTTGCGTAGCGGCATTCTTGAACTTGTTGTACACCAATTCAATTTTGTCGTAATCACCTTTGGTGAACAAACGCATCAACAATTCAGCGATTTCCGCAACGTTGTCAAAGGTCAAATCATCGTACACCTTGCTTTGGTCACCCAATATGGTATGCCTTTTACGAAGGATGTCGTTTCCCTTTTTGCCAATGGTGTAGAAATCAACTTGTTTTCCCGGATACTTGTTGGACACCAAATTGTTGCTCTGCTTGATGATGTTGGAGTTGAATCCACCACAAAGACCTCTATTCGAAGTGATGGCAACCACCAAAACTTTGTTCACGGGTCTTTTGTCGGCGTATTCGCTTCCTCCGTCTCCTTCCAAGCTGGCACTAAGCCCTTGCAAAAGCTCGGTCAGCTTGTCCGAATAGGGACGCATGGCCGTGATGGCATCCTGGGCTTTTTTCAACTTTGCAGCGGAAACCATTTTCATGGCACTGGTAATCTGCATCGTTGAAGAGATGGATGTTATCCTGTTCCGTATTTCCTTTAGATTCGCCATATGCTTCTTTGTCATTCCGCACTTGATGCGGAATCTTTTTGGTTATGGATTCCCGTTTTCACGGGAATGACAATTGTTATGCCTTGTATTTACTTGAAAGATCCTTGCAAACAGCCGTCAATGTTTCGGTCACCTCGTCGGTCAATTTACCTGCTTTAAGGGTATCCAACACATCTCTGTGCTTTGCGTTCAAGAACTCCAAGTAATCCTTTTCAAACTCCTTTATCTTGTTCACAGGAACATCGCGCAACAGGTTTTTGGAACCTGCAAAGATGATGGCAACCTGATCCTCAACTGTAAATGGGTCGTTCTGGCCTTGTTTCAAGATCTCTACGTTCCTACGTCCCTTTTCAATGACGTTCAAGGTAGCGGCATCCAAATCGGAACCGAACTTGGCAAAAGCTTCCAATTCACGGAACTGGGCTTGGTCCAGTTTCAAAGTACCTGCTACTTTCTTCATCGACTTGATTTGGGCATTACCTCCAACACGTGATACGGAGATACCTACGTTGATCGCAGGACGAACCCCTTGGTTGAACAAGTCTTGCTCCAAGAATATCTGACCATCTGTAATGGAAATTACGTTGGTCGGGATGTAGGCGGATACGTCGCCTGCCTGTGTTTCAATAATTGGTAGGGCTGTCAAAGAACCTCCTCCTTTTACCATGGGCTTCAACACCTCTGGGAGGTCGTTCATGTTCTTTGCGATTTCATCGTCGGCAATGACCTTGGCAGCGCGCTCCAATAATCTTGAGTGCAAGAAGAAAACGTCACCAGGATATGCTTCACGTCCCGGGGGTCTTCTCAACAACAAGGATACCTCACGATAAGCAACGGCTTGTTTTGATAAATCATCATAGATGATCAAGGCCGGACGCCCTGTATCCCTAAAATACTCCCCGATAGCTGCACCGGCGAACGGAGCATATACCTGCATTGGAGCAGGGTCGGAAGCGTTGGCTGCCACAATGGTGGTATAGGCCAATGCCCCTTTTTCTTCCAAAGTATTGGCGATGGCGGCTACGGTAGACGCTTTTTGTCCTATGGCCACATAGATACAGTACACGGGCTCACCGGCATCGTAAAATTCCTTTTGGTTTAGGATGGTATCGATACAAACGGTGGTTTTACCGGTTTGCTTATCACCGATCACCAACTCCCTTTGTCCACGACCGACCGGAATCATGGCATCGATTGCCTTGATACCTGTTTGCAATGGCTCGTTTACAGGCTGTCTAAAAATAACTCCGGGAGCTTTTCGTTCCAAGGGCATTTCGTAGGTTTCACCAGAAATGGGTCCTTTACCATCGATAGGTTTGCCCAAGGTGTCCACCACACGGCCAACAATTCCTTCACCTACGTTGATGGAGGCTATACGCTCGGTCCTCTTAACGGTGGCGCCTTCCACGACCTCTTTCGATGGGCCCAACAATACAACACCCACGTTGTCCTCCTCTAGGTTCAAAACGATTCCCTGCATTCCGCCGTCAAACTCCACCAATTCCCCGTATTGGACATTGGCAAGTCCATACACACGGGCAATACCATCACCTACTTGTAATACGGTACCTACTTCATCCAAAGAAGCGGATGCTTCGAAACCTGATAACTGTTTTTTCAAAATTGCTGATACCTCAGCGGCTTTTACTCCTGCCATTTTTATAGACTATTTGTAAATTCTCTTTTTAATCCGTTCAATTTGTTAGCGATGCTCGCATCGTATTGGGTATCTCCAACCCTTAGTACAAATCCTCCGATGATGCTCTCATCGATTTTATTTTCCAGGGTAATCGTATTGCCCGTTGCCTTGGTAACGGTGGCCAAGATTTTCTTTTCCAGCTCAGCGGTCAATGGAACTGCCGTGGTCACATAAGCTACTTCCTCACCCTTCAATTTCTCGTGAAGAATGATGTATTTGAAGGCAACTTCCTGTAGCATGGCAATACGCTTGTTGCTTATCAAGGTTTGAAGAAGGCCTTTGGTAATCTCGTTGGCATCTTTAAAGACTTCCAACAAACTGTTCTTCTTCACTTCTGATTTTATGATGGGGCTTTCCAAAAGGTGCTGAAGCTCCTCACTCCCGGAAATGGTCCCAGCTATCTCCCGCATGTCTTTTTCAACGGCTTCTGCCGCTTTCTTTTCCAATGCGAAATCCAAGGTTGCTTTTGCGTAGCGTATGGCTGCCCTGTTCTGGTTCATGCTCTTAGTTCAGTTTAATATCGCCCAACATGTCCTCAACCAACTTTTGTTGTCTGCCTTTTTGGGAAAGTTCTTCTTTGATTACTTTTTCTGCAATTTCAAGGGATAGGCTGGCTACCTGTGCCTTAATTTCGGCAACGGCGGCTTTCTTTTCACTTTCTATAGTGGCTTGTGCCTGCTTGATCATCTTATCGCCTTCGACTTGCGCTTGTTCTTTGGCTTCGGAAACAATGCTTTCCTTGATTTCTCTGGCCTCTTTCAACAAGGCATCTCTTTCTACCCTGGCTTCTTTTAAAAGTCTCTCACTGTCTGCAGTAACGTTCTGCATTTCTTTTTTTGCAGCTTCGGCAGCTTCAAGAGCATCTTTAATGCCTTCTTCGCGTTTTTCAACAGCACCGAGAATTGGTTTCCAAGCATATTTCCTCAACAAGAACAAAAGGGCCACAAAAAGCAACAATTGCCAGAAAAACAACCCGAAGGAGAACTGTTCGATTAACTTTTCCATTTATCTTAACTATTAAATCTTTTAACTATATCATTTTAAATCGATGAAGGGCCATAGCCAACCGCTATGGCCTTCATCAATGTTTTTACGGTTATTAAGCTGCAAAAAGAGCGGCGAAACCGATACCTTCAATAAGGGCTGCTGCAATAAGCATAGCAGTTTGGATCTTACCGGAAGCTTCTGGTTGACGGGCAATGGCTTCCATTGCCTGACCACCGATTCTACCGATACCCAATCCTGCTCCGATTACGATCAAACCAGCACCTACGATGTTTGGAATTGTCATGATATATGAATTTAAATATTAAACGTTCTAATTAATGATGATCTTCTTCTACCGCCATACCAAAATAAAGGGCGGACAGCATGGTAAAAATATATGCCTGTAATGCGGCCACCAACAATTCCAACAAGGAAAGTGCAAAGGCCAACAAAAAGGACAACGGGCTCCCTATCCAGTTCTTAAAAATGAACATAAGACCGATAATACTCATCAATACCACGTGACCCGCAGTAATGTTGGCGTACAAACGAATCATCAATGAAAATGGCTTGATGAACGTTCCCAACAATTCTATGGGCGCCAATATAATTTTCATGGGAACGGGCACACCTGGCATCCAGAAAATGTGTTTCCAGTAATTCTTGTTCCCCGTAAATGTTGTGATTAGATAGGTGATCATTGCCAAGGCAAAGGTAACGGCAATGTTATTGGTTACGTTGACCCCAAGCGGCGTCAAACCCAACAGGTTGATGATCCACACAAAAAAGAATACCGTCAACAAGTAACTCATGTACTTTTTGTATTTGTGCTCACCTATGTTTGGAATTGCAATCTCATCCCGAACAAAAAGCACCAAAGGCTCCAAAAATCTTCCCAAGCCCCTTGGCATAGTACTCTTCTGATACCTTTTGGCCATGGAACGGAACACCAAAAACATTAAAAGTGATACGGCAATAATAAAGACCACATTCTTGGTAATCGAAAAATCCAATGGTTTCTCATTGGCAGGGTGTGCGTCATCCACCACCAAATCCTCTCCAAAAGCATCTTCAGTGTGGGTTTCGTCACCGTGGTGCCCACCAAAATTGATAGTTCCCTCGGCATCCGTCCTATAAATTTTATTGTGATAAAGCGCGTAGTAATTTCCATCTACCTCGGCCACGGCTTCCCCGTGCTCGAACTCCGAAGAAAGAAAGACCTTAAGCCCATTGTCCCAAAGAATAACAGGAAGCGGAAATCCAATATATTTATGCTCTCCCTGATCTGTTGTATACGAATAAAGGTTGAAGTCATGGGAATCCAGAAGGTGGTGGTCTATGTATTCCTTGATCTGGGTCTTTAAATCGTGGGCACCGGTTTCAACTTCTTCTCCCTCATGGTTTTGGGCCGATACAAATCCCGCAATCAAAAAAATTACGGCAACTAATTTTTTACTGAAAAAAGAATATCGCATATGATCCAACTATGGGTCCTCAAAAATTGGTGCAAAAATACATTCCTCCTTCAAAAGAAAAAAGCTTTTTTAGGTATTATTTTTTTCTTTGTTTTTTCGGGTTGATTTCACCGCTTTGTCACACAGTATTAAGCAGTTTCACCAAAAAGAAGGTTTCCAGGGCAAGTGCATATCCGTACGGAACAAAAAACGCAAGGAACTCCAAACGTTCCAATACACCATCTTGATTAAAGGCAGGGTATAGAAAAATGAAGAAAAGCGCAAATTTTAAAAGGCTGCCTCCCAAAAAAAAGAAACCAAGCAAATCCCGGTATTTGTTCCTAAAAATGTAAATGGCAAAAAAAACGATCAAGGCCATTATCGCGTTGAGCACATAGCTCTTTGCAAGTTGAAAAGAAGAAGGGTCGTGACCCTTGTTTTCCAAAAGCCAAGATTGGGAAAAGAATGAAACAATTAACCCCACAAACAGGGTTAAAATAAAAACAATCGGGTAAGACCTGATTTTCAATCGTTGATTTTTTTCAGTTGTTGAATCACCAAATATATGGAAATCGCAACGGCCACTATTGTACAGATGGGCAAGAACACTTTTTCGGTATCAAAATGGCCGTCGAGCCACTTTCCGCCCCAGACGCCCAAATAAATAACAATGCCCATTTGAATGGCCGAACCAGACAAACGGGCTGCTGTGTTTATTGTTTTTTTATGTTTGTTAAGAGGCTTTTGCTGGCTCATTTTTCTTTATGGACTCCGGTTTGGTAGCTGTAGCACCTCCTTTGCCCATGATACAGGAAGCATTTAATGTAGTTCCGGGCTCCACGGACAATTTGGCCGCCCTTAAGGTGCCTTCAATGGTTGCAGAGGATTTTAAGGAAAGTAAATCCTTCACAATAAGTTCCCCATTGAACCGCCCTTCAATATCCGCATTCACACAATCCACCTTTCCGTTGATGTAGCCATCTTTTCCTATGACCACTTTGCCGGATGTGGTAACGTTGCCTTCCAATTTGCCATCTATCCTAAAATCGGCTTCGGAGGTAATCTCGCCCTTGATCTTGGTGTTCTTTTCAATTCTATTGGGCTGTCCGCCAAATTCAGTCATGGGTCGAGGTTTTTTGTTGTCAGAAAACATTGTGTTCTAGGGTTTTGGGGATTAAAATTGTGCTTTGTACGATTCTAGGTTCTTGTGGACCTGTATTATTTTATAATTATCGGATAAAATTACAAAATTCTCATCTTTAATAAGGTAGTCCCTATTGTTTTTTATAAGCTCCGCAAAGCCTAAAGCAAAATCTTTGGATGGAAAACCGTGTACCACCACAAATTGATCCTCCAGATTATAGATGTCCTTGGAAACAATGTTCTTGTAATTCAATTCTTTGATTACTTCTGCCAAACGCTCTTTAAGTTTGGTGGCCTTTTCATCATTTCCAATGGTAAAGGGAAAGACTACCTTCCAGTTTCCTGCGCCCGTGGAACCTGTTTCTGGTGAGAATTCCTTGTTCTCCAGTTTGGGCAGTTGCTCATCGATCATTTGCTGTGCCTTTTTCCCTTCGGGCTTGTTGGGGTAGGTGAGCGCCACATAGTTCAAGGCTTCCTTAAAAGGCTCAAATCCCTGTAAACGACCAATGGCGTTGGCCTTTAGCATCTCGAACTTGGGTACGATGGGGTCGCCCGTAAATTTGTTGATGTATTCCTCGGATTGCGTGATCACCCTTAAAAATTCTTGCTTTTGGTATTGTTTGAACAAAGCTGCATATCTGGCATCGGGACTGTCCGAATCTCCGTCGAGAACAGCTTGCGGGTTTAATAAAATCTCGGCATAGCGAGTATCGGGGTGGTTGGTGATGATGTTCTGCTTCATATCCATAGCCAAAGGGCTGCCCGATTCTTCGTAAATCTTGTATAGGTTGTATTTTGATGGGAGTATCAAACGTTCTTCGGGCTTTGAGGAAAGTACGCGTTCCAACTTGGCGGCGGCCAGCATATTGTCCTTAAATTTCTCCTTATAGATCAACCCTAATTGATAGTTGGCAAAGTTGCGTTCTCCCTTTAAACTGTCAATAACGGTCACATCAGTCGGTACTTGTTCCAAATAATAGTCTACGGAATACTTTTGGTCTTCCGTCAAGACCTCATCATTGCCTGCAACCTCTTCGCCCGTTGCCTCGGAAACCAAGGTTTTTGATCTATTGCTCCATCGCCAATCATCTTCAAGAGACCTTGTACCCCAACGGGTTTTAAAATCGTTTCTGCCATGGCCCAAACTGGTAATGTTATAAAAATAGAACTTGCCCTGATTTTCCTTTCCTCCCTTGCTGTCAGCAAACGTAGCAAACCCGGCATTGGTGCGTTCTTGTTGTTTCTCTGCTTCGGCCTCTTCCTTACGCTTCATCTCAGCGATAAAATCCTCAAAATAGGCCTTGCGTTCCGCTACGGGCATCTGGTATAAAGTAATCACGCTATCGGCATGCTGTACAATATCTTCGTATTTGATAACATCTTCGAGGTTGTCCAGTCTCTTTTTGATATCTCGGTACTTTCTAGTGTTTTCATTCAGGTTGGTCAAGGTACTGTCATAATACGAGCCCGCAATTCTGTATTCGTCCCCATCAAAATGGTAATCGGCCAAACTTTGGTAATTCAGGGCGTTTAATTTGCGCTCTCCCTGCGTTGCCTGTATGGATTTGTTGTAATAGGCCAAGGCCAAACTATCCGATTCGTAGGCCATGTGGTACTGGGCCACTTGACGGTAAATTTTGTCCAAGAAAGGTCTATTCTCCCGGTTTTCCTCCAAATCGGTGAGGTATTCCAGCATTTCTTCCCGGTTGCCCTCAGTAAGTTCGGTGTTCTGGATTTTTTTTAGGTGAGCATTGATCATGTACACCCTAGGCGATTTACGGTTGAGCTCTATGACCTTGTTGTAAGCGTAGTTGGCGCTATCCTTATGCCCCAATTGATCGTACAACTGCCCGATGATGAACAGATACCTTCCCTTTTCGGGATTCTTTTTGGTATAGGCCTGTGATATTTTTAGTTTCTGTATGGCCGTATCGGGTGCATTCAGGTTGATGTAACACTGTGCTAAAACAGCATTGGCATCGGCATACTCCTGGTCCTTGAGCTTTTCGTACTTGAACAGGCGCTTCAAGTTTTTGATGGCCACTTCGGGATTGTCCAAACGCATATTTATTTTTTCTCTCCAAATGGTAGCCTCGTTCAGCTTATCGCTCTCCACATATTTCCTTAGGATATAGTTGAAGGATTCCAAAGCTGGAATGTAGCGCTGGTCGAAATAACGAGATTTTCCAAGCAAAAGAAATGCTTCATCAATTTGAGGATTGCGTTCCTCGTCCTTGATGTCCATGCTATGTTTTTGGATGGCCTTGGTGGCCTTTTCCTCCGCAATTAAAAAGTTGGGGTTGTTGTCCTCAGAATCAAGTTTTACCTCATCCGTAACTTTAAGGCGCTCAACGGGAAGTACTTCCCAATAATCATCACGATAGTTGGCGTTGATTTCCTCCAATCCTTTTTGAAAGGCAAGATTGCCGTTGTACAAAGTGTTGTACTCGGTGTTGAGGGCGTGCCAATTTCTGTTGATAAACTTGTCCTTTTGGGTGGAACATGCATTGAATACAAGTCCTCCCAAAACCATGGCACCTATAAATGTGTGATGAAGCTTCAAAATTATCGATAATCTTGTGTAACCTTAAACTCAAAAAAGAACGGATTATTATAAGGCTTATCGATAAAATGCAAGAATTTTTACACCTGCTTTTTCAAACATCAACCCGCAAAGAAAGCTTCGAGCTCCTTCATGGTTTCGGCAGAGGTATGGATGTCCTTCACAATTTTACCCTTGTTCAGCACTACGATACGTTCGCAGACCTCGGTAACGTGAATCAGATCGTGGCTGGAAACCAATACGGTTACGCCTTCTTTGGCGGCCAAATCCTTGATGATTCCCTTTAACCGGATTTGGGCGGTCGGATCCAAATTGGCAAAGGGTTCGTCCAAGACCACCACTTCGGGATTTCCGATAAAGCTGGCCACAATGCCCACTTTCTTCTGGTTTCCTTTGGAAAGATCTCTCAAATATTTTTTCTGGCCCAAAATTTCCCCGTGGAAGAAATCATCAAAATTGGACAGTAGCGCATCCACATCGGCCTTGTTCCTGCCACGCAGTTCCCCTATAAAGTAAAAATACTCTTCGGGGGTAAGGTAGCCTATCAAAAAGGTCTCATCAATAAAGGCAGAGGTAAACGGTTTCCAGGCTTCGCTGTGGTCCACTTGCACATCTTTGTTTATAATGTGCCCGGTCGTGGGCTGGATCAAATCCAACAACAGGCTGAACAAGGTGGTTTTTCCTGCCCCATTGTTCCCGACCAGACCAAAACTTTGGCCTTTTGGTATTTCCAGATGTTCAATGTTCAAAACGGTCTGCTCTCCGTAAATCTTGGTTAAATTATGAACTGTGATCATGTATCTTATTATTAATGGTGTGTTATTTCTGTTTGTATGCTTGCAATGTTTTGTACTTCTCCTTTTTGTAAATGCCCTCGATCATGGTGAACACCTTTTCCTTAAAAACAAATCCAAGTAAGCCGAAAACGGCCACAAAAATGTACCCTGCGGTCGGGTTGATCAAAAAATGGCCTATGGCATAAATCCCGATCGGCAATACCAATTTGGGCAAAGTGAGCAGGAGTGTCTTGGCATTGAATGCCTGTTTGTCTCCAAATGCCTTTTTGTTGGAGGTGAGGTCTATCGGGGTTTTTACGTAAGCACCGCCCCAAAGTACCAAGTAACTGTTTATTCCAATATTATAGATTGCACCTACCAAGACAGCAGCATAGGCCTCCCATCCAAAATAGATATAAAAGGTGGCCAAAATGGTGGAGATGATGGTAGCTATGATCACCAAATACCATTTGGATGATAGGTACTCGCGGTACTTAATGTTCTGGCTCATCATCAAAGGGTAATAGCTACTGTCCCAACTGGGCACATACTGCCCAAAACTGAAGAGGAACCCTCCGGTAACAAAAATCCCCGCAAAAATTTTCCAAAAAGGCCCGTCATATACTTCCAGGGCGCCCGTAAAAAAGAGCAATCCATAAAATATAAAGAAAAAGCCCATGAGCACCGCCGTTCGCGATCTTTTGTTACGTTTAATGAGTTTGATGTCGTTCTTTAAAAAGGTGCCCAGATTGCCAAAGCGATCAAGCCATTCCAAGTTCTCTGTTTTGGCCTCGGTCTGTTTTTTGGCCAACCCGCCGTCCAGATACATGTGCTTTTTAAAATAGGAGAAAGCGCCGTAGTACATTCCCAACAAAACCGACCAAGGAATTATGGCCGTCCAGGGCATGTCATAGAAAAAATCGAATATGGGTTGGGTGTATTGGGTTAAATCAAACCATTGATAATATTGTGATGCCCCTGCTAGAATCAAAAGTGCTGCAAATACGTAAAAAACAGCATTTTTGTTGTTTACCATAACATTGAGGAAGTTGTTACAGTAAAAAAGGGCCATTAAAGCCAAATGCCATCCAATAACCTGTATGGGTGGATATCCCTCAACCAGCAACACAATACTAAAGGGAATAAAAAAGAACGCATGGGACATGTTAAAAAACGAGATTACAGTTTTACCCAGCGAAAAATTGACCACCTTGGTTTTGTCAATGGGCAAATACAACAAAGGTTTAATATTGGTTACTGGCATTTTTTGCAACATGTACCTAAATACAAGGTCAAAGGCAAAATAGTAAACCATAAACCGGTTGACCACCCGCAACGGATCGCCAATTTCCATATCCTCGATAATAAAATAGGCCCCAACGCCCATTCCCAGGAACACAACAATAAAGTACAGCGCTCCCAAGGCCATCAAAATCTTAAACCAAATCTCTGTCTTAAAACTTGCAGACCTAAAAAATGACTTCCACTGGAGTCCAATAAAATGCTTGAGCATGGTTGGCGTTTTTTTTGTTGGTGTCCAATTTATTGGATTTGTTACAGAAGAGGTACGCTTTTTATAAAAATAGCTGCTCAAAAGGAGTGTAATGCTTAATTTTGCAGCAAAATTCATTACATGAGCCATTTTCATGCTTTAACCATAGCCGCGGTGGACCAATTGACTCCCAATGCCGTGGCCCTTACTTTTGATGTTCCAGAAAATCTTAAAGAAGCTTATCGTTTCAAAGCTGGACAATACATTACCTTAAAACATAAATTGAACGGACAGGAACTACGCCGGGCCTATTCCATTTCCACACCGCCATCCTCGGGTAAATTAACGGTTGGCATCAAAAAGATGGAAGGTGGTACCTTTTCCGTTTATGCCAATGAGAATCTAAAGGCCGGTGATACCATAGAGGTAATGGTTCCCGAGGGCCGTTTTGTCTTTGATGAAACCTCCCCAAAAAAAATTGCCGCGTTCGCTGCCGGCAGTGGTATTACGCCGATCATGAGCATTGCCCAAACCGTTTTGGAAAACAATCCGGAGAATACCTTTGTGTTGGTGTTCGGAAATCAATCCCCTGAAGAGACCATGTATTTTAAAACCATACAGTCTCTTAAAGAACGATACGGAGAACGTTTTTTTGTACAATATGTGTACAGTAGGTCCAATGAGGAGGATGCCCTTTTTGGAAGGATTGAACGATCCACCGTCAACTTTGTGCTCAAAAACAAGTTCAAGGGAACTGAATTTGATGCCTTCTACCTCTGCGGACCCGAAGATATGATCCAACAAGTATCCGATACACTTAAAGAAAACAGTGTTTCCGAGGATAAAATCCATTTTGAGCTTTTTACCAGCGATGATACCGAAGATGAACTTGCCGGAACATTGGAAGGCAAGACCCAGGTGGAGGTAATCTTGGATGATGAGACCTTCACTTTTGTAATGGATAAAAAAGAATTGGTCCTCGATGCCGTTTTAAAACAGGATATAGACGCTCCTTATTCTTGCCAGGGCGGTGTTTGCAGTAGTTGTATTGCACGCTTGACGGAAGGAAAGGTGGAAATGGTAAAAAACCAGATCCTTACCGATGGTGAAATCGAAGAAGGTTTTGTTTTGACCTGTCAGTCGCATCCCATCACATCAAAAATCAAGGTGGATTACGACAATGTTTGATGTTGAAAGTTCAAATTCAAGTCCAGCCATCAAACTTAAAACCTGAAACGCTGAACAAGACAACAACCTAGTGGGCTGTATTCAAATGTCGGGATGAACTAATCCATTAACTAAGCAAGTGAACAACAAAAAACAGGACTAGTGGCTTACAATAATTGCTCCAAGGCCCTGCTGCCATGTTCATAGCCAATATTGAAGGCGTTTTCGATACCCTTTTTATCCAATACCCCTATCGAATCCAATTCCTTTGGTTCGATAAAAAGGTCGCATTGGTGCAACTTTTCATTGTTTGAAGCATGGATCATTAAACTGGTGACCCTTGCCGTAAGCTGAAAGGAATTTCGCAAATCTTTCTTTTCCAGGGGTGCGGTTATGGATACATTGCTGCCTATAATAAAATCCGTTAGGTGATCGACGTATTCCTTTGGAAAATTGTTCATGATGCCCCCATCTGCATAAAGTACATTATCAATCTCCACCGGACTGAAAACGGGTGGCAAGGCGGCCGATGCCAAAAGGGGTTTTATGAGCTCTCCATCGTAAAACACTTTTTCATTTCCTTTTAATAGATCCGTGGCCACCACAAAAAGCGGCCGCTCCAAACTTTTAAAACTATTCTCCGGGAAAAATTCTTTGAAAATATCAAAATAGCGTTCCGTGTCTATAAAGCCGGGCTTTTTTATGGCAAAGAAGCTATATTGGAACAAAGGTGTTTCTTTAAAAAAGGTGAGCATTTCCTCCACAGAGTTGTCGTTGGCGTAAAGTGCGCCCACCAAGGCACCGACACTTGTGCCCGCCACTACTTTGGCCTCAAGATGGTGTTCGCGCATGGCCTTGATCAGGCCTATGTGCGCCATTCCGCGGACACCTCCCCCAGAAAGTACGAGGCCTATGGATTTATTTTCAAGCATTTGTGCAAATCAATAAGCTGCAAAGTTAACATATTGCAGCTTTGGATACATTACCCCTAGATTGTATTTGGATCAAATGATCATCAATCTTACCAAAAACCAAACCCTCCCCGCAAAAACTCCGTAAGTGGTTATATAAACTAAAATTTAAATCACATGAAATCTTTAAGAACATTGATGCTGATAGTATCCTGCGTTGGATTTATGACAATTACAACAGGCTTCTCCCAAACCAAAATGGTGGGGGGCGCCCCCATGTACCCGAGCAAGGACATTGTTTCCAATGCCGTAAACTCCAAGGACCATACTACTTTGGTAGCTGCGGTAAAAGCCGCCGATCTGGTAGGGACATTGCAAGGAGAGGGACCTTTTACGGTATTTGCACCTACCAACAGTGCATTTGAAAAATTACCGGAAGGAACCGTGGCTACCTTGCTCAAACCAGAAAATAAGTCAAAATTACAAAGCGTACTTACCTATCACGTAGTGGCCGGAAAGTACAATGCCAGTGATTTGATGGAATGGATCGAAAAAGGCAATGGAAGGACAGAGCTTACTACGGTAAACGGGGACAAATTGACCGCAATGATGGGTGAAGGCACTATTATGATCAAGGATGGCAATGGTAATGTATCCACCGTAACGATTGCCGATGTGAACCAATCCAATGGGGTCATCCATGTTGTGGACACCGTGGTACTTCCTTCGGCCAAATAGTTTAGGTCGGTTTATATTTGAATGAGCACAAGAGCGGCATTTGTCGCTCTTTTTCATTTTAAAAGCCTCATAATCAGATGTAAGCTTGCTTATTTTAGAAAACCAACAATTTATCGATCAAAAGATGTAATCCATCCCATATCCTTTCGACCAAAATGAATAGTGATATTTGTTGTATGTTTAGGTGAAACATTAAATAAAGAAACATGGCCAAATCATATTACGACCCAGCAGACTTGAGAAAATTCGGTAAGATCACCGAATGGAGCGAAGAACTGGGCAACAAGTTTTTTGACTACTACGGAAAGGTTTTTGAGGAGGGAGCGCTGAGCGCCCGGGAAAAATCCTTAATCGCCCTGGCCGTATCGCACGTGGTTAAATGCCCGTACTGCATTGATGCCTACACCAAAGATGGCCTGCAACGGGGAATCACCAAAGAAGAAATGATGGAAGCCGTACACGCAGGGGCCGCCATAGAAAGTGGCGCCACCTTGGTACATGGGGTACAGATGATGAACAAGTACGACAAACTTTCCATGTAAACCTATTTTAGATTAATGGCACAAAGCATACTTACAGACCTAAAAAAAGCAGCGAAAAAATCCTTAAAGGCACAGAAAGATGCACTTGCCAATACCCAAACACAGCTAGAGGTTCTAAATGGGGAGCTTTTTGCGGATGGTGAGCTGCCCTACTTTAAAGATAAGATTGCAGAAACAGGCCATTTTCCATTACGGCCCAAAACACTGGAGGTGCTCCAGATCAATGTGGGGTACATGTGCAACCAGGTTTGTGGGCACTGCCATGTGGATGCCGGACCGGACCGGAAGGAAATCATGACCCGGGAGACCATGGAGCAATGTCTGGAGGTGATTCGGAATACTGGGGCCCACACCTTGGACCTTACCGGCGGTGCACCTGAAATGAACCCCGATTTTCGATGGTTTGTGGAGGAAGCCTCCAAAGCGGGCATCCAAGATTTTATTGTGCGTTCCAATCTCACCATTATTTTGGCTAACAAAAAGTACCACAACCTGCCTGAATTTTTTAAAAAGCACAATGTGCACGTTGTATCGTCCATGCCGCACTATACCCGTGGAAAAACCGACAAACAGCGTGGGGACGGTGTTTTTGATAAATCAATAAAAGCCTTGCAAATGCTCAACGAAGTGGGCTATGGGATGCCAGATAGCGGTTTGCGTTTGGATTTGGTGTACAATCCTTCGGGGGCATTTTTGCCTGCCGACCAAGCTGCTATGGAACACGATTTTAAAAAAGCACTGAAAGCCGATTTTGACATTGATTTCCACAACCTTTTTGCCATTACCAATTTGCCGATTTCAAGGTTTTTGGATTATCTCATCGCGTCGGACAATTATGAGGATTATATGTACTCCTTGGTGGAAGCCTATAATCCGGCTGCGGTAGAAAATGTAATGTGTACCAATACCATTTCCGTAAGTTGGGACGGTTGGCTCTACGATTGCGACTTTAACCAAATGCTGGACCTAAAGGTAGCAAGCCCAGTAAGACACATTAAGGATTACAATGATGATGTGCTGAGCAATCGGGACATCGTTATCTCACAACATTGCTATGGCTGCACCGCGGGAGCGGGAAGTAGTTGCCAAGGTTCGGTGGCTTAAGACGTCTTCTACGGCAGGAACGACCGCGCTCGCACGAGCGGGACTTTACTTTCCATAATGATATCGGCAAGCTGCAATCAATAACCTATCATTTTCATATTTGTAGACCAATCGGTGTTCCGATGTTATCCGTCTTGACCAATAGCCCTGTAAATCCCCTTTTAAGGCTTCGGGTTTTCCAATGCCCTCAAAAGGGGTGCGCATATAGCTTTTGATAAGCTCGTTTATTCGTTTTACTATTTTCTTGTCGACTTTCTGCCAATACAGATAATCTTCCCTTGAAGATGTGGACCAGGTCAGCTTCATCTACTCCATCATATCTCTTTCAATACCGTTTCCCGCTTCCAGTTCTTTGATGGAGTTCAAGAGAATATCCCTGTTTTTGCCCGTCAACAAATAGGTGGTTTCCTTTAATGAATTGTATTCGTCCAATGATATCAAAACAAGATCCTTGCCGCCCTTGCGCTTGATGATGACCTCGCTTACATCGTTGACAACCTTATCGAACCAATGTTTTAGGTTTGATCTAAAGCCTGTATAGTTTACTGTTTCCATAGTGCAAATATGCCAAAAAAGTACTTAAACACGTACTTTTTAACTAAATGTACGGGGCGTACCAATGATTTGCCGTTGGTGCGAGCCTGCCTATGTCAGTGTCACGCTCGTATCTCCCTACTCTTAATCATTTTTCAAAGAAGTATACAAAAGGTTCACTAAAAGGACACACTTGATTAAACTCTAAGCGATATCGGCCAAAAAAAGGGCTCGTTGTATCTTTTAACAATCCTATTTTCGGATTTATTTTTTAAATGGATTCACTTATATTTCCAAATGGAGTTTGATATGCGCTTTTGCTTCGAATACTTAAAGATGGTAGATTTAGAGGCCATGAACAAGATAGACTTGATCATTGGCACTTGATAATCCATGAATGCCCCTTATGAAATGACAGATGGCTCCAAAACCCCCAACAACTTTTCCAAAACCTCTTGAGGGTGAATGGTTTTCATGGCATTTTCGTAACCCTCGGGTACCTTGTTGCCATATACCGAGGTTGGAATCAAAGGATAGGCTTCACGGTCGGCCATAACTGCGTTTTCCAAAGGCTGCCCAAACGGATAAAACCCGGCATAAGGGTGGGTTACACCCCAAAGGGTAACTACTGGAATACCATAGTTGGTGGCCATGTGCGCGTTACCGCTGTCCATGGACAGCATCACATCCAAATTGGAAATAAGCTGCAGTTCTTCGGATAGATTTAACTTGCCCGCCATGCACAGGGTATTTTTGTAGGTAGCTGCAAGCCGTTCCAGTACCTCCACCTCATGGGTTCCGCCTCCAAACAACAAGATTTTATACTTATCGGTATCGTTGAGGGTTTTAATAACCTCTTCCGTGGATTCCAACGGATACATTTTGCCTTCGTGGGCGGCAAAAGGTGCTATTCCCACCCATTTTTTGGTGCCCTGCTGCACAAGTTCCAATACTTTTTCTGAAAGTTGGACACGTTCCAATGGTTTGGCAGTGGTTAAATCAATGGGAAAACCGAGATCGGCAAAAACATCAGCATATCGCTGGTGGGTGCTCTTTAATTGCCCAAAAACTTTGTTTTTGGGGCGGGTGAGCGCCTTTTTCTCCTTTCGTCCCTTGTCAATCTGGGCAAATGGAGTGCTTTCCAAAGCAAAATACTTTTTGAGCACACGGCTTCGCAATACGTTGTGAAGGTCTGCAACGGCATCAAATTGCAACAATTTCAGCTCTTTGTAGAGTCGCCATAGCCCCATCAAGCCTTTGTGCCGTTTTTTTACGTCGGCTTCTTTTACCTGAACGTTCCTCAACCCATTAAAAATAGGCATGAACGGTTTTTTGGTAAGTACGGTAAGCTGTATTTGTGGATATTGTTCGGTCAGCGCACGGATAACGGGTACGGTCATCGCCACATCGCCCATGGCCGACAACCGAATCAACAAAATATGGGTTTCTTTACCCTTTTTGTCCACGAAGCACAGGGTTTAGTTCATTGTCGTTGTACATTTTCATCTGTTTGTAGACTTTCATGTACTTGTTTCCAGCTTCAATATCGGCCAATAATTGGTCTATGGCTGTGGAAAGGTCCTTTCTCTGCTCCAAAAGCACGGTAAGTTTATCATTGCATTTTTGGATGTGCTGTGGTGAGGCATCCGTTCGGTTCACCTCTTCTTGCATGTGATAAATTTTCAATGCCAAAATGGAAAGTCGATCAATGGCCCATGCAGGGCTCTCGGTATTGATAGTGGCGCCATCCTTTACTTGTACCGACTGGTATTTATGCAAAAAATAACTGTCGATATATTCCACCAAATCCGTACGGTTTTGGTTGCTCGCATCGATTTTCCGTTTAAGGTCCAGCGCCGCCGCCGGGTCGATCCCTGGGTCGCGGATAATGTCCTCGTAATGCCATTGTACGGTATCGATCCAGTTTTTTCTATAAAGCAGGTGCTCTACTTTATCCTTTGGATAAGGGTTGATGAATTCTTGGTACACATCGTCCTTAATGTGATAGGCATCTATACTTTCCTGAAATATCTTGAAGGCAAAGTCGCTGAACATAATTCAAATAAATTTGTTCAAAGATATTGCTTTATGCCATATTTACTCAAGATGAATGGCAAAAAGCGAGCAGGCCACGACCATGCTTAGAATCAAGACCATTTCTTGAAGCCTGCGTTTTTTTATACCCTCGAAATAGTTGGTAAAAAAAACGGTTACGGGGAAAAAGGTGATCAACACGGGAGAAGCATCGGCCGGGGTAAAAAGAATAATGCCCGTTCCCAAAACAAAGATCAAGAATACTATCCTGAGCAAAAGCAATTTACCGCCGCTCACATTGCGCAGGCGCACAAACACCAAAATGGAAACAACAATCGTTAAAATAAGGTAAACCAAGGTCTTTATGTTCAGTACCTGAAAGAATGATTTGGTGGTAAAAAGCCCCAATGAGAACTGATAGTGTTCCTTAAAAAAGCCCAAAGAGCCCTTCAGTTTTAGCACGGTAAATGTCAAAATAAAAATAGCGGCAAGCCCTAATAAGGGTATCAACCAATTTTTCAGGGTCTTTCTGTCATAAACCAAGATTACAAGAAATACAAGAAACATAAATGCCAGGGCCCAATCGTAAAATAAACTTGCAAGGGCAATCAGCAGGGAGGCATCAAAGATTTTGTGCTTTACATTTTTTATGGATTTGATGGACAGTATCCTCCAAAAAGCCAAAACCAAGAAAAAGTTGGCGAAAACCGCATTTTGAAGGACGAACTCATCAGAAAAAGTGATAATCAAAAGCAAAAAAAACAGCATGGCATAGGAGTTGGATTCCGTGGCCTTTTCGGTCCTTACAATCTGGTTGACAATAAAAATGGACAACAACAAGGCTGCGAACAACAAGATTTCCAAGGCAATAACCTCATTGATTCTTTGTTCCCCTAACTGAAAAAAGACATTGGTGAAGTAAAAAAGAAACAAAATGATGGCAAGGACAATGTGATTTATAGGTTTAGTTTTTCCGAAAAAGCTTGAAATCATCTTATCTTTTGCTACTTTTGTAAGGTAAATATAGCCAACATGAGCAAGTTTTTTTACGGTATAGAGGACTTATTTGTAAACTACCTTTTCGCACCATTGGATTTTTTCCGTTTTATGGACAGCTGGTGGGGTGCCAACTCCATTAACTGGATTTTTATGATCATTGGCTTTGTGGCCATGGTTTATTGGATGGGCCAATTGAAAATTTTCAATGAAAGTGGTGAGGAAGATAAGAGTATCAGCTCTCACTCCTACCTATAGATCGAACCCTAAATCCTTTCGGTAGTACATGCCATCAAAATGGAGTTTTTCCATATTTTGATAGGATTTCCGTAACGCTTCCCTAAAATCTTTTCCAAAGGAAGTGATGGCTATTACCCGCCCTCCATTGGTTATCACTTTTCCGTTGGACAGCTTTGTTCCCGCATGGAAAACAATGGAATCTGTTATGTTTTGGGTTCCTGAAATTTCCTTGCCTTTTTCGTAGGCTTCGGGATAACCGCCCGATACTGCCATCACGGTCGTTGCCGCCCTTTCGTCAATTTGAAGGTTTACTTGATCCAAGGTTCCATTGGCCATGGCCAAAAGCACCTCGACCAAATCGGTTTTCAGTCTTGGGATTACCACTTCGGTCTCGGGGTCGCCCATTCTAACGTTATACTCGATTACCTTGGGTTCGTCACCGACTTTTATCAAGCCGATAAAAATAAAACCGACATAGGGCAGATTATCGATTTTAAGGCCGTCTACGGTAGGTTTTACAATTTGACGCTCTATCTTATCCATAAAGATGGAATCGGCAAATGGAACCGGGGAAATGGCTCCCATACCTCCCGTGTTGAGGCCAGTATCGCCCTCGCCTATTCTTTTGTAGTCCTTGGCCGTTGGAAGAATTTTATAGTTGGTACCATCAGTAAGTACAAAACAGCTCAGTTCAATGCCGTCCAAGAATTCCTCGATGACCACCGTGGCACTTGCGTTGCCAAACTTGGAGTCTAGCAACATGGATTTTAACTCGTCTTTGGCTTCTTGCAAATCCTGAAGAATCAACACACCTTTGCCAGCGGCAAGTCCGTCCGCCTTAAGGACGTAGGGCGGTTTTAGGGTTTCCAAAAAACTATACCCTTCTTCCAAGGTCTCACTGGTAAAACTTTGATAGGCTGCCGTTGGAATATTGTGCCGCATCATAAACTCTTTGGCAAATTCCTTGCTTCCTTCGAGTTCTGCCGCTGCTTTTTCTGGTCCGATTACAGGAACAGATTTTAGTGCCTCATCATTCAAGAAAAAATCGTGTACCCCTTTTACCAAGGGGTCTTCTGGTCCCACTACCACCAAATTGATGCTTTCTTTCAACACCAATTGTTTAATGGCTTCAAAATCGTTCACACCTACCTCAACATTTGTGGCGATTTGGGAAGTTCCCGCATTACCGGGCGCTACAAACAATTTGGATGTTTTGGGGCTTTGTGAAATTTTAAGGGAAATGGCATGTTCGCGACCACCAGAACCCAAGACCAGGATGTTCATGATTCAAGTTTTGGCAAAAATAACGCAATTCAAATATAATTTAGGCGTTATTTGCAAATGATCTGTGTTTACTGCTCGACACCGATTGCGCAATTTCCCACTAAGTCATTATGGAGCGTAGTTGTCAATTTCGAGCGTATGCGAGAAATCTGAAATTCAGGTAGGTTTTTCATTCGCTTCACTACTTCGAAATTGTAACGGTCAACTAATTCGTCGACAAACTTTTTTGTCCATCCATCGGCACAATACTCTTATCGAGGTAATCCTTTGGGCACGAACATCACCAGTTCCCATGAATGTTAATTCTTTATTTTCGAATGCCCAAAAGAATCCGTAGGTAGGATTTCTCAATCGTAGCTTCGCCCCTCATTTACAGAAATGACAAAAAATTACTTTTTGTTATGGTTTGAAAAGTCCCTGTGTTCCGTTTTTTCAAGTTCGCCCTTGGATAAGCCTTTGAAAAATTCAAACGTTTTGCGCATGCCTTCCTCACGTCCCACTTTGGGTTCCCATCCCAGAATTTCCTTTGCTTTGGTAATATCGGGTTGGCGCTGCATGGGATCATCTTTGGGCAATGGTTTGTAAATGATTTTTTGGTCGGTGCCTGTTAGCTTGATAATTTCCTCGGCAAAATCCTTAATGGTGATTTCATTAGGGTTGCCTATATTTACAGGAAGTGTGTAGTCGCTCATCAGCAAGCGATAGATTCCTTCGATTTCATCATCTACAAAGCAAAAAGAACGGGTTTGTGAACCATCTCCAAAAACGGTCAAGTCCTCACCACGGAGTGCCTGTCCCATAAAAGCAGGGATTACACGACCATCGTTCAACCGCATTCGAGGGCCGTAGGTGTTGAATATCCTTACAATCCTTGTATCCAACCCGTGGAACCGGTGATAGGCCATGGTGATGGATTCTTGAAAGCGTTTGGCCTCATCGTATACGCCTCTTGGTCCTATGGTATTAACGTTACCGTAGTACTCCTCGGTTTGTGGGTGCACCAAGGGATCACCATATATTTCCGATGTAGAGGCTATCATGAAGCGAGCGTTCTTTTCCTTGGCAAGGCCCAACAAGTTGTGAGTTCCCAATGCTCCTACTTTTAACGTTTGAATGGGAATCTTTAAATAATCAATGGGACTTGCAGGCGAAGCAAAATGAAGGATATAATCCAGATTTCCAGGTACATGTACAAAGTTGGTTACATCGTGATTATAGAACGTAAAGCGTTCCAAGGGGAATAGGTGTTCTATGTTTTTAAGGTCTCCCGTAATAAGGTTATCCATTGCAATAACCTCGTGCCCTTCTGCAATAAATCTGTCACAAAGATGGGAACCAAGAAAACCTGCTGCTCCGGTAATTAGAGTTCTTTTCATTTATTTTAATGTCAATTGTAATCTTCAACTTTACAAACATAGTCTTTACAAACACGGAATAAAAGTTTTTATTGTCAAGCACACAAGATTTCAGGTTTAATAAGCTTTCTCTTCACCTCTGAGGGCATTTAGAATTGTTTGTACAATAATCTTGAAGTCCAAGAAAATAGACCAGTTCTCAATATAGAATATATCAAATTTGATGCGATTTTGGATATCAGATTCTGTTTCCACCTCTCCCCTATAGCCCCTTACTTGGGCCAAACCCGTTATACCTGGCTTTACAAAATGACGGACCATGTATTTGTCAACACTACTGGCATATTCATTGGTGTGCTTTACCATGTGGGGGCGCGGGCCCACTACGGACATGGTTCCGAACAATACATTATAAAATTGGGGAAGTTCGTCGATACTTGTCTTTCTAATGAACCTCCCAATCTTGGTAACCCGCATGTCGTTTTTGGTGGCCTGAATATCATCGGCAATTTTGTTGGGCGCCATCGACCTGAATTTATAGCAATAAAATTCCCTATTATCGATTCCGTTTCTTGTCTGTCTAAAAAAGACGGGGCCTTTGGATTCCAGTGTAATCAGGAGTGCCAAAATAGGGGTCAACCATGACAATAAACCCAAAATGACCAATAACGAAAAAACAATGTCAAATGTCCTTTTAATAAAGGCGTTTATTGGATTGTCCAATGGAATATCCCTTAAGGAAAGAACTGGAATATAATCGTAATATTCGAATTTAAGTTTTTTGGAGAATATGTTTTTATTGTCGGGCAAGAACTTTACTGTTCTTAAATTGTTATCAGCAAAATTGATGATTTTTATTGTAAGACTATTACTAACCTCTGAAACCGAACAGTATATTTCATCAATTCTATTGTTTAGAATATATCCAAAACATGTCTCAATATTACAATCTTCATCTTTCAAGGAAAACTGTTTCACAAAATTGTAGCCATATTCAGGGTGTTCCTTGAATACTGAAATCAGTTGGTCTGTCTTTTTGTTCTTGCCCAAGACAACCACATTTCTAATATTGCCTTTTATTCTTTCCCGATATTTCATCAGTACGTAATAGTTCAAAAACTTAATGATAGAAACTAGAACGAGTGAAATCAAAAGGTATTCGGCAATGGCCAAACGACTCATACTGGGTTGTTTAAAAAATCCAATGAACGCATATTGAATTAAAAAGAAGAAGAAAAATTGCCGAAACAAAAGCACCAAAAGATGAGTAACCTTGCTGTATCTATAAATTGAATAAAACTGAACCTTTAATGCGATAATTGTCCAGGCGATTATTATGTAGGAGTGAAAAAGTAAGGGATACTTAAATTGAAGCGGTAGGTAGTAGGCCAATAGGTTGATTACCATCAAGTCGATTAGTAGGGAAACAGGGACTATTAGTCCAGAATATCTATGGTTGCTAAAGAACAAATTAAAAGTTGTTTTATATCAATAAAATTAGACCATAATACTTGAGGTTAACTCAAATAAGGGATAATTAAAAATCCTCTGGGGCGACTGACTTCCAATGCTCCAAAGATTTTTCAAATCCATATTTAAATTCAAAGCCATTATCTATTAAATACTGGGGTTTTATGTTAGTGGGAAAACCAGCCTTTTTGACCCTAACCGGATGAATAGCAGATTTTTTTCCTATAAGTTTTACGAGTATTTGATAAATGCCAGCAACAAAAGCCAAAATAGTGGTTGAAACCGAAAGTGTAGGTTTAGAATAGCCTAGCTTCCCTTTAACTACTTGTGTCATTTCCTTTAATGATACAAGTGGGTTTTCTGTATAATTATAAATAATCAGCGGCTCGTTCATGGTGTCCATTGTGAATAACATACTTTCCACAAGACCGTGAACATAACCATAGGCCTTAATCACATTTCCACCATTAGGTAAGATGAAGACCCCTCTCTTCAGCGCCTTAATCATTCGATAAACATTTCCAGGGTCGTTTGGACCGTATATCACACTTGGTCTAACAATGATTAACCTTCTATTCTCCTTGTTACGTTCAAGCCATTTTTGATGTATCTGTTCGGCCAAGGCCTTAGAAATCCCATACCCAGTTTCAGGATAAAGGTTTGTTTTTTCAGTACTTTGTTTTGGTGACTTACCATAAGGAGCTATACTACTTGTAAAAAATATATTGTTTATGCCCAATCGTTCTGCAAGCGCATTTATATGATTCGCTCCTGGGACATTGGTGTCGAAATATTCTCTAAATTCATGACCCGGTTCCCGATGAACGGCCGCAAAATTGAAAATCCACGACTCCCTGCCATCAAAAACCCTATCTGGATTTGGTAGTTCTTTCCTAACATCGGCAAACATATACTCCAATCTACCAGAACTGACTTCACCTTCAAACCCTTTTAAAGGCTTGATGTCCATTACTATGCAATGCTCAAATCTGTTATTCGCCAGTAGATATTTAAGCAGGTTTCTTCCAATATAGCCAGAGCCTCCAATAATTATTGCCGTTTTGCTTTTCATGTTCGAATTTTGAGGTTAAAAATAGTTTATTTTTGTCTATATGAAAAAAATTAGAGTTTTACATATAACCGAACCCTTTGCTGCAGGTGTCTATAATTATGTTAAGGAAATATGCCGCTTTTTTGATGAGGAATCCAGATTTGAAAGTTATGTAATATATAGTCCCAACAGAAATGGGACAGACCTTGAAAAAATAAAGAGGGATTTTTCCCAGCGTACTACTTTGAAGCAAGTTCCCATGTCCAGGGAAATAGATATTAAATCTGATTATCGGGCTATTGTTTCCCTTATAAAGGAAATCAAAAAAATACAACCGGATGTTATTCACCTTCATTCTTCAAAGGCAAGCATCTTAGGTCGGGTAGCATCCGTTTTTTACAGAAAAGCCAAGGTTTACTATACTCCCAATGGGTATTCCTTTTTACGCCAAGATATCGGGAAAGGGAAAAAAAGGTTTTTCTATCTAGTTGAAAAGTGGACCCCTAAATTGTTCGGAGGCACAACCATTGCCTGTGGAGACACAGAATATGAACATGCCAAAAGAATTGGAAAAGCCAAATTAGTAAGAAATGGTGTCTCACCAAAGCAATTGTTAAAGTATAACACTGTTATTGAAAAGAAGAAATTCAAGGTGGGTACCATGGGGCGATTAAGTCCACAGAAAAACCCCACGCTTTTTAATGAAATTGCCAAGGAGTTGCCAGAAATTGAATTTATATGGATTGGTGCAGGGCAATTACAGAGTGAGTTAACTTCAAAAAATATCATTGTAACCGGTTGGAAGACTCATGAGGAGGCTATGAAGTTGGTCAACACCTTTGATGTTTATATTCAAACATCATTATGGGAAGGATTGCCATTTACCATAATTGAATCTATGGCGCTATCCAAACCAATAATTGCAACAAATGTGGTTGGCAATAAGGACGCAGTTACAAATGGTTATAACGGCTTTTTATGCGATGATGCACAATGTTTTATTAAGCATTTAAACTTGCTTCGCCACCAAAAAGATATTTTATTGGAAATGGGGAAGAATTCAGTCGATCGATGTAATCAGATATTTAATCAACAGAAAAACTTTAAGTGCTTAAAAGCAATTTACACTAATGCAATAGATACCTAAATGAATTATTATAGTCTTTGTATGCTTTTTTGTATGGCCTTCTTTTTTTCTTGTCACAGGGTAAATCATAAGGCCATAGAAAATACCGGAAAATACGAAATAAGCGACCATAAAAATCTAGTTTCTGAAGGGCATACCGCAGAGGGAGGGCTTGTAAGGTTACACAATGGCAATATATTGGTTTTGTATAGAAAAGACCCCAGTTTTTCTCATGTTAGCAATTCTGGAGAAATAATGGGTAAATTGTCTAGGGACAATGGCAATAGCTGGGGACATGAGTTTGCTGTCTATAATAGCAAGTATGATGACCGAAACCTTGTAGTGGGTCAATTAAATTCTGGTGAAGTTATAGTTGTTTTTAGAAGATTTGATGATCAAACACAAAAAACCGTAGACGCTGGCTATATTAAAAGTAAAAATGGTCTTGATTGGGGCAATTACAAACCAATAAGTAATACTGAGGACGTCTTTAACCAACCATTTGGAATAATCAGCCAAAATGGTAAAACGAATTCTTTTTTAATGGCATATGGAAACGGTATCATAAAAAAATACCTTTCAAATGACAATTTCGTTGCTAACATCTTAGAGAAAACCATAATCAACTCGCCAGACAAAAATCTTCAAGAACCTTTTGAGGTTTTACTAGACAACAACGAAAGTATACTTCTATGCAGAAACGGTAAGGGGGGAAAAGGTGAGCCTTCCTTTTTTCAATTCAGTTCAAAAAATGGAATAGACTATAAATACGATGGCCCAACAAACATATTTGATGATTTCGAATATTCGGTTCGGAGTCCAGTTTCGTTAACCTATTCTGAATCTGATAAAATGTTGGAAGTTGTAGTAAATTCTCGGTATCTATACCAAACTAAGAAGAACGAAGAAAACAGCATAAGAATCTATACTCAACCAGTTAAATCGGTTTTAAAGAATTCTAAAGCATATACCCTAAACACTTCTATTGCCCGACCAATGCCCTCACATCACTGGCTATATGGATATCCAAAAAGTATTGATTTAAACGCCAACAAAAGGTTGTATATTATATCCGATGCGAAAATTCATAATCCAAAAATACAGGGTTCACACTTAAAAAATGAAGATGCTGATTTGTTCTATTTCATTCTATTAAAGTCAAAGAAGTAATTCGATTTACCCTTAATATGGATATACTGGTGATGCTGACCCCTCGTACTGGGCATACTGACCCCTCAAGGATTTTGGTCAAAAAGATAAGACAATGACAATATTACAGTTTTTTTCTTAGACTTTCCCCCTCTTTATGTAAAGCTTTACATAAAGAGGGGGAAAGCTTAAGAAAGGGAATTTTAAAAAACGCTTAACACATTTTTTTTGTATAATTGAAAGATTTTTCAAAGTGGCACTGTTTGACCGAAACAGGTGGCACCATCACTCCGAAATAGCCACCCCCCTCTTTCAATTGGATATTCCGACCCAAAGTTTACCACCATTCCGAGCCAATGTTTACCACCGATTCCGAAGCAATGTTTACCACTGATTCCTGAGTATAGTTTACCAGAATAATCAGGGCAAAAATTTACATTTTTTCTGATTGATTAGGGTTTTTGAAGATGGAACTGTGCTTTTTTAAGCTGACATTCCGGCACAATATTTACCAAAAATTCCGAAGCAAGGTTTACCACCAAGGGAACAAATCCATAATGCTGGAGTACATTAGGTTGCA